>JAFVDR010000214.1 GCA_017476165.1 Treponema sp.
CTGGCAAGTACTCAGCAAAGACAAAACGGAAGCACTCATCACGATGGTACAGGTAATGAGTCGCCCCAATTACCATTCATACAGGTTGCACGCAAAGGCTCTGGAACCAGACACTTGCTATCAGGTTCAGATGGAAGACAGCGAAGGAAAGGCAACCGACATGGGAACATGGACGGGAAGCACCCTGTGCAACGCTGGTCTGCTGCTTCCCCGCATGAGGGGAGATTTCCAAAGCCAACTGATACACATTACCGCTGTTCATGGGAAAGAATGACAGGACGACTGTCTGACGGATAAGAATCGGTAGCCTTGATTACATACGGCTGAAGAATAACCCGATTCTTGTCCGGCTGTTCGGAATCCGAGCCAGAAGCAGAAGGTTCCGATGCGTACACAATCATATACGTACCGTTAAAAAATGGCGTTGTCGTTTCTGACCTGAACTGAACAAACGTTTTTTCTGCTATTTGCAGGGAAATGAATTCCCCCTTGTCAGTCATCAAATCTCCAGAAACCGTATACATGCCATTTTCAAACGAAACCTCCGTTCCATCTGTAGACTTCCACAGATGCTTTTCCTCAAAATTCTTTATGTATTCGTCTGAAAGTCTTAAAGGAACATCTTTGTCATAGAAAGCAGACGAAAACTTCATTTTTTTATATTCTCCGTTCCAGACATTTTCTTCGCTGATAACCATGTACACGGCATCCTGAATGATAACACGAATTTCATTTGATGACAAAAGAGATATGTTTACATTGCGCTGCAACGTATCTATTTCAAAATTTGTGGCAGAAATGTACATTCCGCGGTAATGCAAGGAATTGTTCTGCCAATTGTACACTTCTTCATCATCACCCATAAGAAATACAATCTGCTTTCCGTAGCGGTCAAAGAAAAGATAGCGAGAATCCTCCGGTGTCTTGCCGGTTTTGTACCATAGTCCATCCAAAAATGAAGTAAAAGAGTCTACCGTACCATCCAGGATGCCGGCAAGTTCCTTTGCTTCCACGGAACTGCCCTTTACACGAAGCTGCCGCGTCTGAACATATTTCTTTTGGGCACCATTCCATTCCCAACAAGTCTGAATCTGATCAGGGCTGTCGGGATTATCTTCGTCGGAGCTGTATGCCCATATTGCAAAGCTTTTTCCCCGGGCAAGGCTTTGATTATACGAATCATCGCGTTCAGACTGTTCTATGAAAATAGAACCGTTACTCTGCAAGTCAGCAATCTGATGCAACACCGTCTTTCCATTCTGATTTTCAATGAAGTATGCCTGCAATATGGCAGTACCGCTCTGGTCAAACCCCTGATACACAAGAGAAACCCGATGGTCTCCAACCAAATCAATGCCGGCATACGAGAATGTCTTTACCTGCGTAACGCGGGTAGCAATCTGAGCAACTCTGGTATACTGGTATTTCTGAGCATCATACAACCCCACAAGAAGCTGCAAATATGGACTGTCTGCACTTTTTATTGCATTGACTTGATCTTCATAGCCGTCTCCATTAAAGTCCATGCTCACAATGTTGATGAGCGTTTCATCGGGGGAAAGTGGAATGAGGGATTCTATGACTACATCATCTTTTATGATAGAAGAATTGCTGGATGAATGTTCATGTCCTCCAGCAGGATCTGACTGAGGAATGACAGTTTTTGCAGAAGTCATCTGCCTTTGGTTTGTATTAAAATAGTGCCTGCTGACTAGCACGAATGCCAGTACAGAGGCAACAATAACGAATACGACAACAACAAATTGTTTTTTCATTCGTTCATGATACAAAAGACACAATTATTTTTCAAGAACAGAACGTAAAATAGAAAGTCCTTCGTCGATAATCTTTTTTGAAATGTTTAATGGAGGTACAAGCCGCAATGTCTGTGCTCCAGCAGTAGAAAACAGCAAGCCCTTTTCGAGACATTCTTTTTCTACTTCAACAGGATTTTTCCCCGTTATTTCTACACCCGTCATAAGACCAAGTCCCCGGACATCAACAATGCACGACAAATTCCAGCTTTTTATCTGGTCGCGCATATAGTCACCGTTTTCTGTTACCCGTCCAAGAAAATCAGGTGATGTCAGAGTCTTTAACACAACGCGTGCCGCTGCACATGCCAATGGATTGCCACCAAATGTAGACTGATGGTCTCCAGCCTGAAACACTCCGTTTGCCTTGCCCCGAAAAAGACAGGCGCCCATCGGAACACCACCGGCAATGCCTTTTGCCAACGTTACAACTTCAGGATTAAACTGGAGCTGCTCACTGGCCAGCAAGCTTCCTGTTCTGCCCATGCCAGTCTGAACTTCATCTGCAATGACAATTGCACCTGCAGCACGAGCTGCCGTAGCAGCAGCCTGAGCCCATTTTGCATCAACCAAGTTGACTCCGCCTTCGCCTTGCACGCACTCTATCATCAAGGCAGCCGTTGTACTGTCAAAAGCTGTACTCAAGGCATCCCAGTCGTTTGCCCTTATAGTCTTAAAGCCCAATGGATACGGCTCAAAGCACTCTGGATGAAACTTATCCTGGCCTGTCGCCTTTATTGTTGCAAGAGTACGTCCATGGAACGAATTTTCAAGCGTAATGACAGTCTTTCTCATGGAACCGCCATTGAGCTGTCCGTATTTGCGGGCAAGCTTGATGGCAGCTTCGTTTGCTTCCGCACCGCTGTTGCCAAAATAGACACCGTCAAAGCCTGTTGCATTCAAAAGATCTTTTGCATAGGCAACACCCGTATCACTCAAAAAGTAATTGCAGATATGAATCTGATTCTTTGCCTGCTTTGCAATTGCTTTTACCAGCGGCTTGTAGTTGTGTCCCAAGCTGTTGACGGCAATTCCAGCCAAAAAGTCTATGTATTTTTTCCCCGATGTATCTTTTAGAACAGAGCCTTTGCCTGATTTAAAAGTAACATCAAAAGACCCGTAATTATTTACAACAGTTTTACTTCCCATAAAAACCTCTTTGCCAATACAGTTCCTAATAAATCATAGTACCAATTCCGCGCTCACTGAACATCTCGATGAGCAGTGAATGAGGAACTCGTCCGTCAATAATGTGGGTGCGGGGAACACCGCCATTTCTAGCAAGCATGCAGCACTCAATCTTTGGAATCATTCCACCTGCAATGGTACCGTCCTTTATGTATCCGTCAACATCCCCAATTCTGATGCGGGGAATCAACGAAGCTGGATCATTTACATCGCGCAAGACACCGGGAACATTCGTAAGCTGCACAAATTTCTCAGCATTCAAGGCAACGGCAATCTTTGCAGCTGCCGTATCAGCATTGATGTTGTAGCGGTTTATGTCACCGTCTTCTCCAAGTGCAACTGTAGAAACGACAGGGATGAATCCCTGCTGAATGAGCGAAAGGATTATCTCTGGATGAACTTGAGTTACTTCTCCAACAAAGCCAAGGTCAGCACCATCTTTATGAATTTTCTTGGCACGAAGCAGGCCTGAATCCACACCACTCAGACCGACAGCCTTGCCGCCTTTTTGCAACAGAATGCCGACAATATCCTTGTTCAGTTTTCCAGTCAAAACCATCTGAACAATTTCCATTGTCTCAGTATCTGTATATCGCAATCCGTTTACAAATTTGCTTTCTTTGCCCACCCGTTCAAGCATGTGGTTTATTTCAGGACCGCCACCATGAACGAGGACAACATGAATGCCAATGGTATTCAAAAGAACAATATCCTCCATGACATCGGCCTTTAGTTCCTCATTGAGCATGGCATTTCCGCCATACTTTACAACGACAATCTTGCCTACCCAATGGCGGAAATATGGCAATGCCTGAACAAGAACATTTGCCCACTGTGCATTATCAAGCCTCGGATCTACCGTTTTGTTTTCTTCCATAAATCAACATCCCTAACGTTAGGTTCTATAATCTCCATTAATCTTGACATAATCGTATGTCAAGTCACATCCCCATGCAGTACCGCTGGCATTGCCATCCTTGCACTGAACAAGAATCTCGACAGCTTCCTCGCTCATGATTTCCTTTGCCTTGTCTTCGTCAAAGTCAAGGGGAACTCCATCCTTAAATACCTGCACTGAATTTTCTCCATGCACGGTAAAATCATCATTGTTTTCAAAATATCGTTTTGACCCCTTATTGCTCGTAAACCAAATGCTTACCTTTTCAGGGACAAATTCATAGCCGGAGTATCCCATCGCACACAAAAAGCGACCAAAGTTTGCATCACAGCCAAACATTGCAGCTTTTACCAATGACGAAGAGATGATTTCCTTCGCAAGGCCGCGTGCCGTTTCTATATCCTTTGCACCGTTTACATTGCATTCAATAAGGTGGGTTGCCCCTTCTCCATCAGCTGCAATCTTTTTTGCCATAACCGTATTCAACTTTGTAAGAGCTGCAAGGAATGCATCATAATCGGCACCTTCAGAAGTGATTTCAGCATTGCCAGCCATGCCGTTGGCAAGAATGACAAGCGTATCATTTGTAGAAGTGTCTCCATCAACGCTAACGCAGTTATATGTGCTTTTTACAGACTCCCTCAAAGCCTTTTTCAACATGGATGATGAAACTGCACAGTCAGTAGTAATAAAGCTGAGCATCGTTCCAAGGTTAATGTGAATCATGCCGGATCCCTTGCACATTGTTCCCATGCGACAGGTCTTGCCCCCCACTGTAAATTCAATGGCACATTCCTTATATTGCGTATCTGTCGTCATAATGGCAACGCGAGCCTGTTCATGTCCTTCTTTTGACAAGCCGTTCTTCAGCTCCTGCATGTGAGCTTCTATCTTTTCAACAGGAAGCTGCTGTCCGATAACGCCCGTGGAACAGACAACCACATCGTCTGCTTTTGCTCCCGTTACGCGTTCTACCGCCTTTGCCATGCGGAAG
>JAFVDR010000215.1 GCA_017476165.1 Treponema sp.
AAATACAGGAAATGGATGTACCTTATACTCAGCCCCCAAAGCCGTGCCTTCCAGAACATGCAGCATCTGAAGCTTTATGCCATCAAGAACAGGAGACAGACTTGCCACATACCGAACAGTTTCAAGCATGTCTGCCCGAGATTCCCCCGGAAGTCCAAGAATGACATGAACAATGACCGTAATGCCGCAGTCTTTTAACTGCCTGTAAGCATGTTCAAATTCTGAAAGCTCATAGCCACGGTGGATTCGTCGTGCAGTTTCTTCGTGCACGGTCTGAAGCCCCAGTTCCACCCAGACAGGCTTTATGCTGTTCAATTCTCTCAACATGGCAATCATGTCCGAAGGCAGGCAGTCTGGTCGAGTCGCAATAGAAACTGCAACAATTTCAGGATGAGAAAGAGCCTTTAAAAACAGCGGCTTCAGTACATCAACGGGAGCATACGTATTGGTAAAGGATTGAAAATAGGCTATATATTTCCGTTCCGTACCTGCAATCTTTTTGGGAAATTTGCTGTCCACCCTCAATTTTGCCTTTTGAATCTGAAGAGAAACATCCTCTGGTGCACAGGCAAAATCTCCTGACCCACCAGCGGAACAGAACGTACAGCCTCCTACACCTTTTGTTCCATCACGAGTAGGACAAGTGCATCCCGTAGAAAGAGAGAGCTTGTAGACTTTTGTTCCAAACGTCTTTTTTAAATAGTCAGAAAGAGAATAATACGTCAATTACTCGTCTGCATCAAAATATTTTGAGTCTTCAAGATACTTGCGCCGCGACATAACAAGGTTTATCAATTCCTGATACATGTTATAGTCAACTTCGAGTGCAAGAGGAAAAATGAAATACTCGGTTTCATCACAGTACCGCTCAATGAATTCCGCACTTGTAACAAAACCAAGGCTTATCATGTTGCTGATTCTGTCTGCACACTTAAGCACTTTTGCATTATGGCTTCCTTCTTCAAGGATGCCGCGAAGGAATTCCCTCTTAAGCTGCCCCGGTTTCTTTGTAACTTCCATAACAAGCTTAAGCACTTCAGGTCCATCGGAATCGGCATTTGCAATGACATTCGGGTCATAGCCGGGAATGTCCTCAATGACATCATGCACGCAGCTTGCCTTTAACAACACGCTGTCAATGTATCCGTAGTCAATCAGAATGCCCATAGTGTCAATCTGATGACGGAACATGTTGCCACCGGCAAAGCGCGCCTTGCCGATGAGCGAGGTGGCAATCTGCATGTAAGGTGCCATCTTGATATCGCTCAGCATAAGCATGTGGTCTTTATCCATTTCAGAAGGTTTTTCAATTGCAGTATTAAAGACTCGTCCCATGCCAATCCTCCTACAGTGCCTGAACGTATGAATTCAGCTTTTCGACACGCCTGCGGCTTGATTCCAGCTTATCCTTTTCCGCCTGTACAACATCGGCAGGAGCATGTTCCACAAATTTTCCGCTCAGTTTAGCTTCGCTCTTCTTTATAGAAGCCTGCTCCGCAGTAATTTCCTTTGTAAAACGGGCTATAAGCTGTTCCTTGTTAATGTTTTCATCAACAAGCAGGAATGCTTCAAAACCTTCACCTACAGTACCAATAGCTTTTTCAGGCTTAGCACCAACAAATTCAATTTTTGCAACACCAGCAAGAAGCTCTATCATGTCAGTCTTTTCTTTTATGACATCGGCATAAGAACCAGCTGCAACCATGATTGCAACGTTCACCTTTGAAGCAGGATCAATGCCACATTCTACGCGCAAACCACGGATGTTGCGAATCAATTCCTTAAGAACACCAAAGCGTGCCGTTACAGAGTCATTTACACGGCTGTCATTCGGTGTCGGATATGGAGCATCAACAAGCATCCCCATATACCGGCTGTTTGACAGAACCGTTTGTTCTCCAGCTTTCGCCCTGTTGCCAATAATTTCTGACAGAGGCAACTTTGAATAGATTTCTTCCGTGACGAATGGAACATACGGATGCAGCAGACGAAGACTTTCTTCCATTACATTTAAAAGAACAGAAACGGCACGGTCTTTTTCATGCTCATCACCATTACGGAACGAAAGCTTTGTTGCTTCTACATACCAGTCACAGAAATCATTCCAGAAATATTCATACAGTGCAGAAGCACCGTCAGTGTAGCGGTAATTTTCAAATGCCGACTTGGCATTACGCACGGCAGTGTCAAGACAGGAATAAATCCAGCGGTCAAGCTCAGTAAGGTCGCTGTCCTTTACAGGAATAAGGTTTCTTCCTTCAAGATTGCCCAAAATGTATCGGCTTGCATTCCATATCTTGTTGCAAAAGCGGCTTCCCATCTTAAAGCTGTCTTTGTCTATAAGGATATCCTGCCCCTGGGCACACATGTAGCTGAGCGTAAACTTAAGGGCATCTGCTCCGTACAAATCAATAATTTCAAGCGGATCAATGCCATTGCCCAGAGACTTGGACATCTTTCTGCCCTGCTTGTCGCGGACAAGTCCATGAATGTAAATGTCATGGAATGGAGCTTTTCCCGTAAACTCAAGGCCTGCCATAATCATGCGGCTTACCCAGAAGAAGATGATGTCATAGGCTGTTACCAATGCAGTCGTTGGATAGAACTGTGCAAGATCTGCCGTCTGCTCAGGCCATCCCAAAGTACCGAATGGCCACAGCCATGAACTGAACCACGTATCCATGACATCTGGATCCTGCACAAGCTTGTCCACGCCAGCCTTGCACTTTGGACAGCATGATGGATCTTCACGGGAAACAATCGTTTCGCCACAGCTCTGACAGTACCACACAGGAATGCGGTGACCCCACCACAGCTGACGGCTGATGCACCAGTCACGGATATTTTCCATCCAACGGGCATAGGTATTTTCCCATTTTTTCGGAAAGAATACGATATCACCGTCTTTCCATGCCTTTAAAGCCTTATCTGCCAAAGGACGCATTTTTACAAACCA
>JAFVDR010000216.1 GCA_017476165.1 Treponema sp.
CAAGCTTTTCCGTGGTGGACAAATCAACGGCATGAATGAGAGAATACTTTGCACCCGGTCTGATTACGGCAAAATTCTCAATGTCAGCAGCAGCCTCACGTCCCAGTTCCGTACCAATGTTCACAATGGCAGCAGCACTGTCTATGACGGCATGGGGGCCTCCGTAATTTTCAAACTGAACGGAATCAATACTTCCTGAGACTTCCAGTTCAGGCCTGTTTACTTCAAGGGCAGGCAGACCTGCCGCAAACGCAAGCGAAATCAAAAGACCACAAATGCTTTTTTTCATAATTCTCCTCAAATTGAAAACTATATTTCTACCATTCCCTCATAGCAGAGAGTCGTGTTTCCCGTCAGATAAACAGTATCGCCGGTATATTTCACAGACAGAGAACCTCCGCGCACAATGACAGTAACATCGTCGCCGACATGACAGAAACCGTTAAGCGAAGCTGCAATAACCGCCGCACATGCACCAGTTCCGCAGGCAAGCGTTTCACCGTTGCCACGCTCCCAAGTCCTCATCTTAAGCTCGTTTGGACCAACAACGCGCACAAATTCAACATTTGTACGGGCAGGAAAGTTTGCATGCATTTCGAGCCTTGCACCAATGACATCAAGGGGCTCCTTGTCAACGAACTTGCTGAAAATGACACAGTGGGGATTTCCAACGCCTACGCACGTAACGGAATAGTCAGTTCCTTCTACAGTTATCGGAACATTTACTATTGCACGCGAAGGCAATTTTACCACGCAGTCCCGATTCATTTCGGAAACAGGAACATCAACGGGACTCATCAAGACAGGAATTCCATCGGAATCAAAGACAGGCTTGCCCATGTCGACAGTCACAGAGGTAACTTTTCCATCCTGCTTGTACAGAACAAGAGTCTTTACACCGCTACCAGTTTCAATAGTAATCGTTTCTGTATTATCGGTCTTTTTTCCGTGTTTTTCCTGAATTTCATTAATATTATTGTCATACAGATACTTTCCCACACAGCGGATGGCATTTCCCGCCATCATGCCCTCAGAACCATCAAGGTTAAAGAAACGCATCTTTGCATCGGCAACATCACTTTTTTCTATGAGCACAAGGGAATCTGCTCCAATTCCACCGCCACGCCTGTCGCACAGACGCACGGCAAGCCCCGCAGGATTGTTCACAATCTGTGACATTGCATTTATTACAATAAAGTCGTTACCCAAGGAATTCATCTTGCTGAATGCAATTTTCTGCTTTCCTTCGCGCAGTCTGTTAATGTCAACCAATTCTACATTTTCCGCAGAATACTTGCTCTTAAGGCAGTTTGCAATTGCATTTGCAGTGTCTATGGCTGTCAGACACGGAATGTCGCGCTCAACGGCATGGCGACGCATCTTTACGGAGTCTGCCCGAGGATTGCGTCCCTTTGCACTTGTCGAAATCACATAGTCAATCTTGCCGGAATCAAGCAGCGTCAAAAGGTTGTCTTCGGGATTTTCGTGTATCTTGTTGACAACCGTTACTTCCATGCCAAAGTCGCGTATTGTTTCGGCATTGCCTTCCGTTGCATACAGCTTGAAGCCCATGTCATAGAATTTCCGAGCAAGGGACGGCAGTTCAAAACGGTCGGTTTTACGCACACTAAACAGAACACCTCCAGAACGCTTCATGTTGTAGCCAGCTGCAATCAGCCCCTTGAATATGGCTTCTTCCATTGTAGAGGCAAGTCCAAGGACTTCGCCCGTTGACTTCATCTCTGGACCAAGGTGAGTGTCAACGTCCATCAGCTTTTCAAAGCTGAACACCGGCACTTTTACAGCAAAATACGGTGGATTGCGGTACAAGTCTACGCCATAGCCAAAATCGCGCACATGTTCGCCCAGCATTGCACGAGTAGCAAGTTCTACCATGGGAACGCCAGTCACTTTGCTTATGTACGGAACGGTACGACTTGAACGAGGGTTTACTTCTATTATATACAAATCATTGTTGTAAATAAGGTACTGGATATTGACCAAGCCGCGAGTTCCCAATGCAAGGGCAAGTTCTCGGCTCTGGCTGATTATCTTTTCGCGCAGAATGTCATTCAGGTTCCAGCTTGGATATACGGCAATTGAGTCTCCAGAATGAATGCCCGTGCGCTCAATGTGCTCCATGATGCCGGGAATAAGGATGTCCTGTCCGTCACAGATGGCATCGACTTCAAGTTCAATGCCCTGCATGTATTTGTCTATCAGCACTGGATTCTCGATTTCCTGTGCAAGGATAATCTTCATGTATTCCTTTACGTCTTCATCATTAAAGGCGATAATCATGTTCTGGCCGCCAAGAACGTATGACGGGCGCAAAAGCACGGGATACCCAATCTTGTTTGCCGATGCAAGGGCTTCTTCGCAGGTAAAGATTGTCTCTCCCTTCGGTTTTTTTATGCCCAGCCGGTCACAAAGCTCTTCAAACCGCTCTCGGTCTTCGGCAACATCAATGGAATCCGCACTGGTTCCTAAAATCCGAATGCCCTGGCTGTCAAGAAATTTCGTAAGTTTGATGGCAGTCTGACCACCAAACGCAACAACAACGCCAATAGGCTTTTCCGTGTGGATAACGCTCATCACGTCTTCGGGAGTGAGCGGCTCAAAATACAGGCGGTCAGATGTATCAAAGTCTGTAGAAACAGTTTCTGGATTATTGTTGATGGTGACAACATCATAGCCCATTTTCTTCAACGCCCACACGCATTGAACGCTCGCATAGTCAAATTCGATGCCCTGACCAATGCGAATCGGACCAGAACCAAGAACAATAACAGTACCCTTCGATGATTTTTTGCCGCTGGCAAGCCGCTCCCCAAGGAATTCCTCGGATTCGTTTTCGGTATTGTAGCCGCCGTAGAAATACGGCGTTTCGGCGTTAAACTCTCCGGCACAGGTGTCTACCATCTTGTATGTTGCAGGAATGTGTGCAAGCTTTCCCTGAGCACGCAACTCAGCTGCTTTGTCAGCCTGAGCAAGCACGCCAGTGCCACCTGGAATCGTTACGCCGCTCAAAGCTTCGATTACCTTGTCAGGATAGCCGTATTCCTTGCATGTTTTGTACAGCCCTACGGAAAGCTCTCCGCGACCAGCCTTTATGTCTGCAAGCTTCTTTTCAGTTTCAACAAGGTTTTCCAGATGGGCAAGGAACCATATATCAATTTTTGTAATGTCGTGAATCTGTTCCTTTGTAAGCAGGCCGCGCTTTAATGCCTGGAATATGGCAAAAAGTCTTTGGTCTGTACATTCGTGGACACGTTCTTTGATGCGTTCATCGCTTTCTTCTTCAAAAGCAGGAAGGTTCAAGCTGCTGACACCCACTTCCGCACCGCGGGCAGCCTTCATTATAGCCATTTCAAAGTTGTGACCAATAGCCATGACTTCGCCAGTAGCCTTCATCTGCGTGCCCAAAGTACGCTTTGCATAGACAAACTTGTCAAATGGGAACTTAGGCATCTTAACGACAACATAGTCCAAGACAGGTTCAAAACAGGCAGCCGTCTTGTTCGTTACTGCATTCGGAATTTCATCGAGCGTGTAGCCAATTGCAATGAGCGTTGCAACCTTTGCAATCGGATATCCCGTAGCCTTTGAAGCAAGGGCCGAAGAACGGCTTACACGGGGATTCACTTCGATTACTGCATATTCAAAGCTGTTAGGATTCAATGCAAACTGACAGTTGCATCCGCCTTCCATGTCAAGGGAGCTGATGATGTTCAATGCAGCGGAACGGAGCATCTGATACTCCTTGTCACTCAGGGTAACGGCAGGAGCAATAACGATGGAGTCTCCCGTATGCACGCCTACCGGATCAAAGTTTTCCATTGAACAGACTGTAAGGACATTTCCAGTGTGGTCGCGCACAACCTCAAACTCAATTTCCTTCCAGCCGGAAATGCATCTTTCTACCAGAATCTGATGGATAGGAGAACGGTGCAGTCCGTTCTGGGCAATTTCTTCAAGTTCAGCACGGTCGTTTGCAATGCCGCCGCCAGTACCGCCAAGCGTAAATGCAGGGCGCACGATTACGGGGTATCCGATCTTATTGTCAGCAAAATCAAGGGCATCTTCCAGCGTCGTAACAACTTTTGACGGAATGCAAGGTTCACCGATGGATTCCATGGTGTCCTTAAACAGCTGGCGGTCTTCTGCCTTGTCTATAGTCTCTGGCTTTGCACCAAGCAGACGCACATTATGGCTCTTTAAGAATCCGCTCTTTGCAAGCTCCATGCACAAAGTAAGACCAGTCTGTCCGCCAAGGGATGAAAGTATGCTGTCAGGTTTTTCTTTTTCTATGATTCGTTGGATTGTTTCAGGAATGAGCGGTTCAATGTAGATGGAATCCGCCATGGAATGGTCAGTCATCAATGTAGCAGGGTTAGAGTTGACAAGAACAACTTCAAGCCCCTGCTCTTTCAAAGCCTTGCAGGCCTGTGAGCCTGCATAGTCAAATTCTGCAGCCTGTCCTATGATGATAGGACCGGAACCAATAACCATTACCTTATGAATGTCTGGATTCAACGGCATTTTCGTTACCTCTCGTTTTAAATGGGAAAAATAAAATGTCTATGGATTTTGTACGTGGAATTTTAGATAGGCTAATTTTTAAGGTTTTAGTATAAATATCCATACTAAAGCCTTACTATAGCATATTTTTGCAATCGTGTATACAGAAATAAAAATCTATTCACTCTTTTCGTCAAATAAACAGTTCTTCCTCAATCCGCATTACTTCGAAATCTTCTTCCGTAATGCAAAAACGGCTCATGTCTACATGACCATGCACAAACTGAACACCCTCGGCTTCAAGTTTTTCCTACTGTACAAGAGAACCACCAAACGCAAAGCTTCCTGAACAGAAGCCTTTTGCGTTTACTACCCTGTGACATGGAGTAATGCTGTTGCTTGGTTTTTTATGCAGGGCATTTCCTGCGCCAGCTCTTCAATCTTTTCCAAAGGAAGTCCGATTGCCTGAGCAATCTGCTCATGAGTAAGGACATTCATTGCAATAAGGTTTTTAGCACTTTCGAGGGCTTTTGCATTCATGCCTTCTTTTCTGCCTTCAATTATCTTGTCCTGGTCGTGTATGCTCATGTAAAAATACAAGCCTTTGTTTGCTTCTACGGTCTTCTGCTGTTCTACCATGTTCTCAATCTCCCTCGTCAAGTCTGACTCTGGTTTTCCTGTCTGCACGAATTTTAGAAATTCCTGCACCTCTTCATTCTTTTCGTTTTCGTAAGCCGTACAGTTA
>JAFVDR010000217.1 GCA_017476165.1 Treponema sp.
CACTCGCTTTTAAGGACGCTGGGTACCGTTGCAAATGATGAGATTTCCATACACAAAGATGTACTGAACGACATTGACGCATTCTACTACAACCTCATTTCAACCGTTCCGCCAAAGTTTCCGCAGGAATTCCTGGACGTCATCTTTATTCGCAATGTATTCATCTACTTTACGCCAGAAGTCCGGCAGCACATCCTGAAGCGGTTGAGTACGTTGCTAAAGCCAAACGGACTCATGTTCCTTTCAATCAATGAAATTGTGACCATTGACAACAGCGAAGACTTGCAGCTGAAAAAAGAGCATACTGGTTCAATCTATTACTTGAAGAAAATGGCTGCATCAGAACAGACTCTCAGGCCTCAGGCTGTCAGCGTTGCAAGGCTGGAACCTGTTTTCCCTGAAAAAAAGGAATCGAATGCCCCGGACATTGACGGCGACATCAAGGAGCTGCACGAAGCCATTACAAAAAGCCTGAGCAAACACGACTGCACGGCGGCACGGTGCATGTTGCAATCCCAATACTTTGCACCCCACACAATGGAATTCATGTATTATCTTGAAGGTCTCATCTTCATTGAAGAGTGCAACTGCAGCAAGGCAGAGGAGTCGTTCAGCAAGTCGCTGATTTTAAACAAGGACTTTTGGCCGGCGGCATTCCAACTCGGCTTGATGCAAAAAAAGAACGGCAAGGAAGCCGAAAGCATAAAAACGTTTAATATTTGTGCCAATACGCTAAATTCCTATGTAAAAACAAACAATATGTGTTATAATGCCTTTACGGGCAGTTTCAGTCCTGAATATTTTCTTGTATTGTGCAATAACTTTATAAACGGAGCATAAGGTCCTTATGGAATTTTCTAAAGAATCCTTTATTGAAGGATTCCTCTACGAAACAACTGAAAACCTCAACGGGATGAATGACTGCATCATTAATTTTAAAAACAATCCCAAGGACAGGACTCTACTGACGGAAATGCTCCGTTTCATCCACACCATAAAGGGAACGGCCCGCATGATGGGCTACGACACCATCGAAAGGACAGCTCACGGCATTGAAGACGTATTCAAGGGACTTCGCGAGGAAAAGTATGAACTGACGGACAATATTGTCCAGCTTTCGTTCGCCGTTTCGGACATCATCAAGGAACAGCTCAACCACATAAAGAAAGACGGCACCGATACCTATGACATTTCAAAGTTGCAGACAATTTTGACAAAGGCATCAAGCGGATTGTTCTTTACGCTGGAAGACCTTGAAATGGAAAAGAAGGATTTGGCCTTGGAGACATCCGACGAGCAGGATGAAATTACATCCATTCGGATTGAAATAAGCAGGATAGACTCGCTTATACAGTCATTTGATTCCATCATCATGCGCCAGTTCCAGCTGAAAAAAATAATGGAACACAGTCTGTCAAGCATTCCGACACAAGTACAGGAAGAACTGTTCTTGATGGAAAGCACCATTCTGGAAACCCAGCACCAGCTGCTGAATCTTCGGATGCTTCCCCTTGACATGATTCTTGTTCCCCTGAAAAAGCAGATTGAGCAGGAAGCAATCAAGTCGCAGAAGAACGTGACATTTGACATTCCGCAAACATTCTTTCTTGTAGACAAGGTGATTCTTGAACAACTCAAGGACATTTTCCTGCACATAATCCGCAACAGCATTGACCACGGCATCGAGTCCATTGCTGAAAGAATGGAAGAGGGAAAACCTGCAAACGGAATCATTTCCATACATGCCTCCCATGTGGCAAACTACATAAAAATCATCATAAGCGACGACGGCAGGGGCATTCAATATGACAGTGTTCGGGCAAAGGCCATGGAACTGTATCCTGCCGAACGCGACAACATAGAAAACTACTCGGACTCTGACTTGCAGCAGTACCTGTTCCGTCCAGGCTTTACCACAAAGGAAAAGCCGACGCTGCTTTCAGGCAGAGGTGTGGGGCTTGATGTCGTGAGCAATGCCATTGAAGCCATCAAGGGCAAGGTGCACCTGACAAGCACATACGGAAAAGGAACATCGTTTGAACTGGTCATTCCGCTTACACTCGCAACCCAGCAGGGGCTTTTCATCAAGTCGGGTGACATGAAGTTCATGATACCGTCAAACTACATCTATGAAATTCTGGATGCCCAGGCTGTTACAAAGACGGTCATACAGGAACAGACATTCCTTCAGCTGCAAAACCACCTTATCCCCGTGTATTACCTTTCTTCCATACTGAATGCAACCAGTACAACCCTTGAAACGTCTATCATTGTCGTAGAATTCCTTGAAACGCACATCGGCATCATTGTTGATGAAGTTGAACAGTACGAAACGGTCATCGTCAACCCTTTGCCGGAAATATTGAAAAGCATGAATTCCCTGCAGGGCATCGTTTTTGACGACAATTACGAAATCATTCCCATACTGAACATTCCGAACATCATGCAGCGGCTCAAAGCCCTTGTTGCATACGACATAAAGAAATACAATACCAAGAACCAGAAAAGGACACGAACGGTTCTCATTGTCGATGATTCCACAACGACACGCCAGATTGAACAGGCTATTTTTGAAAGTTCCGGCTATGTCGTGGAAACGGCAATAGATGGAATTGATGCCCTGGACACGCTAAAGAACAAGAGGGTCGATGCAATCGTTACCGACATAAAGATGCCAAGGATGGACGGAAAGATGTTCCTGAACAACCTGAGGAGAATGGAGCAGTACAACAACATTCCCGTCATCATTGTTTCGGGCGTATACGACAAAGATGCCCAGGAATACTTCTTGAATTCGGGGGCTCAGGCATACATCGTAAAATCGGATTTTCAGCGCGGCAATCTGATTCAGGCCGTAAAGGAGCTGCTGAATGAGTAAGATACTGGTTGCATTTGATTCCCTGACACTGCGCTCGCTATTGCACAAGGAACTCGAACATGCAGGATTTGAAGTACAAGAAGCAAAAGACGGGCTTGAAGTACTGCAAGCAATTCATGAATGGAATCCTGACTGCGTCCTGCTGTATGTCAATCTGCCAATCATCGATGCATACACCATGTGCAGAATCATAAAGAACACACCGGAACTGGAAGACATACGGACGATAATCTGCACTCCAGAAGATTCAAACATCTATTCATTCTGGACTTCAAACTGCAATACAAACAGCTATTACAGCATGAATCCCGATGATACGGATGGCCTCATCAAGGAAATCCGCAAGGTGCTCATAAACAAGGAATCCCGTGCACCATCCGAAAAGAAAGAAGCGTTTTCGACGGAATACATTGTTTCTCAGATTCTGGGAGCCGTTGACAAGGAACTGTACGAGCTGTATGTCATACGCCATGCCTATTATGCAACAAGAGACGGCGTAGACATTTACATGCTCATTGACCTTATGGTAGATGTCCTGTACACGATATATCAGTTTGATGCATTCGGCATCATCATCAATGACAGCAAGCTTTTGGAAATCTACAGAAAGGCTGCATCCCTGTCTCAAAAGGAATTTGAAGAATTCAAGTACATAGCACACTCTGATTTTCAGGAGCGCATACACACGAGGCTTTCCTATGACTGGAAAAGTGCACAGACCATCACCAGTTCTTTTGGCATTGCACAGAAAAAGGAAAACCGCATCAAGAGCTATGAATGTTTTCCCTTAAAGAAAGACGGTGAAAAGGAAGACGACCTTATCTGCACAATCCACATTGGCAGTTCAAGGGAAACGGCATTCAACATACGCACGCGGGAACGGATTAATTTTTTCTGCTCCGTGTACATAACGCTCATCAAAAAGGCAATTGCTTCCACTCGAATGAGGGAGACGGAACAGAAAATAAAGAAGGCTTTTTCCAGATTCCTGCCTCCGACACTGATTGACAACATCATTTCGGAGGAAAATTCTTCGATGCCTCAGATTGGCGAAAAACGGCAGGTTGCCATACTGATTGCGGACATACGAGATTTTACCGCCATCAGCGAAAAGAACACGCCAGAAGCAATCGTTGAATTCCTTAACACTTACTTTACGACCATGGGACAAATCATTGTCAAGCATGGCGGTACAATAGACAAATTCATGGGCGATTCCATCATGGCACTGTTCGGTGCTCCCGAAAGCTACATCTACAACGGAAACCGAGCTGCCAATGCCGCACTGGAAATGATCGAAGCCTTAAAGACCATTGACACCAGCAGCCTTGCCATGGGGAACATTACGTTCAACATTGGCATTGGCATTCATTACGGGCAGCCTATTGCGGGTTCAATCGGCAGCCAGAATAAAAAGGAATATACCGTTATCGGCGACGACGTAAACCTTGCATCGAGAATTGAAGGCCTGACAAAACTGTACGGAGTGCCAATCATCATTACTGATTCCGTAAAGGCCGACATTGACACCTTGCAGAAAGACACTCAGAACAATGAAAAACCAGAATCAGAAGAAGATTCCATTCCACACATCATACACCACCTTGACAATGTAAAGGTAAAAGGCAAGTCGAAGGCTGTCAAGATTTATACCATCACCCAAAATAAAGAACTGTATCCCGATCCATTTCTGGAAAATTACAGCAAAGGGCTGAATCAATACGAAATAGGCAATTTTTCCACTGCTTTCAGCTATTTCAGAAAGGCAGAACACATTTGTCCCAACAACATAGCCACCAAACGCCTGCTTGAACGATGTACAACGTATCAGACCAACAAGCCTGACAACTGGGATGGAGCAGTTGCACTGACGACAAAGTAAAGGGGTACAATGAAACAGGATTTTTACAACATTGACAACGAAAGACTGCTCTCCAGGTTCAAACGCATAGAATTTATTCCGAACTGCATGTTTCTTGCAATTGCAAGCATATATGCATTTCATTTTGCAAGGCTCCCCTACTCGCAGCTTGGCACCTTGTGGACACTCAAATTTGCATCGGTAACGCTCCTGCTGCTGACAGCATTCCAATTTGTGCTGGCGCCGCCTGCTGCGGCATTTCTGCTGTCTGAAACAAAAAAATTCCTTGCAAAAGAAAAAGACAAGTCACTTACAGCAAAAGACAGAACTCTTTTCATAAAAAACCTGATGTCACGTCCTTTTCAATTCGCCTTGCACAGTAGCTATTTTACCTGCACGGCACTGGTCATCCATTTTTTTGTTTCGCTGTTTTACTTTCACTGCGACCTTACAACGTCTCTGTTCATTGCTGCTTCCATTTTCTTTTCAGAAGCAATAAACGCTGTCATCATATATATTTTCGTTGAAGACCTCTGCTCGAAAAAAGTGAATGAACTGATGAAGGGTGAAGTTGACGGGAACATCATCAACAGGGATAAATTTTACGGACTAAAGCTGTACATGAGGATATTCTTCCACATCATCATGCCATCCATACTCTCAACACTCATCCTCATATTTTTCATTGGAAAGGAAAAGGCCTGTGGCATGCCCCGGAAGGAACTTGCAATGCACGTGTGCCAGATGGTATTCCTTAATTTCATCATCTGCTTCATGCTTTCGTTTTTATTCTATAAGCACATCATCAAATCAACTAAAAGTTCCATTCAGGCCCTTGAAAAACTGACAAGCAACAGCGTTGAAGGAAGCATTTCGTTTCCCGTAGATTTAGGCTATGAACTGGAATACAACATTTTTCAGACAAAGGAAATCATTGCGTTCTGGCAGAATCTTGCTGCCGATGCCAATCTGGCGAGCCGAAACATCCTCAAGCAGACATCCGACCTGCTTTCAATGGCAAACGAAAATGCCTCAACCTCTACAATAGAATACGAAAAGATAAAGGACAATCTTGAATACATAACGAGCACAAAGAAGTCAACGAAAAAAATTACCGACAGCATCAAGGCCGTGCATGCATCGGCTGAAAACACCCAGTCATCCATCTACGAAGCCATTGTACTGCTTCAGGAAGAAATCAAGAAGATGACCATGATTACAAATGCAAACCTCATGACCATTACAGGCATAAAGAACCTGAACGCCAAGATTGAAGACGTGTGGAAAGTCATCAGAAAGATAGAACAGCTTGCGGAAAAAGACAAGATGATAGCCTTTAATGCTGAATTGAAAATCAATGCAGTAGAAGAAGAAGGTCAGAACTTCCACATCATTGCATACTCGCTGCGACGGCTTGTTGCAACAATAAAGGCTTCCGCAAAGGAAATAAAAGAGAGCCTCAAGTCCATTCAGGAAACAGCGGACAACCTTATCATTACCAGTGAAGGCGGTACCCAGCAAATTCGCAGCGGCAGCAATTTCTATACAGGGCTGGAAGAAAACTTCAAGACAATGCTGACATCCAGCGACATTACGCTTGAAAGCGTTACGTCAATAAAAGACATTGTAAGCAGCCAGTACTCTGCTTTTTTGCAGATAAATACGAGCCTATTGCAAATGAGTGCCGGATTTGATCAGTTTTCAAATAATTCACGGCTCATCCAACAGGCTTCTGAAAAGTTAATCTCAAATGCAAACGAGCTGTATCAGACAAATTCAAAAACGGGGGCAAGATATGAATAAGTCGCTTGAATCGGAAACATTCATAAAGTGCATTCCCTGCAATCTTGTGGAAGACATGATTATTTTTGCCTATGGCATTTTCTTTACGGAAGGAATGCACGAAATCATTGTGCCTACTGTCATCATGTCCCTGCTTGTCATTCTCATTGAAGAATTTGTCATTGAGCAGCCCCTGCACAAGCTGATTACGAGAACCATTTCAAACGACATCGCATACAGCTGCACGACATGTGAACTTGATGATCTTGAAAAAACTTCCCTCATACAGCGCATCATGCGCATTCCCCTGTACAAAGGCATTGAAATCTACCTGCTGTTTATATGCAAGACAATCTCCCTGGCGGCAATAGAATATGTCGTGCTCGGACTTTCCTTTAAATCTGCCGTCAAGTTCTTTTTCATATGCATTGCACTGTCATATATTACCTTTACGATTACCATCCACAACATGCAGAAAATCTGTTCCAAAACGGTCATTACGATTTCAGAATCGGGTATTGTCAGCTCCATTGTAGACAAGCACCACTTCTTTGGACTTTCCCTTTTCAAGCTGTTTTCAATCAACGTCCTGTTTTCCATAATCAACGGAGGTCTGTTCTTTATAATTGCCATTTTGCTCGGCTACACTCTCAACACAATTGCCCCCATTGCCATGACAAACCTCTTTGCCCTTACGATATTTGCATATTTCTTTTTCAGCCGCATAAAGACCTATTCGCAACAGATGACGGGAACGCTGAATTCCCTTACCCAGAACAAAATAAAAAATGCAGAACTGCTGCAAAACGATTTCTCAACGGAAATATCGTATTCCATGTATCTCCTTAACAAGACGATACTGACATTCAGGAATTTGCTGGACAAAACGAGCAACCTGAACGACATCATCAATGAATCCATCGGGCGATTGTCTTCCGTTGCAAGTCAGACACAGGCTACATCCATGGAGCAATCTGCAACGACACAGGAAATTACGTCTACCATAAAAAACATTTTCAACAATTCAAAAATCATTCAGTCAAAGATTGATGAAGTCATAAATGTTGCAGACAAAACGGAGCACAACGTAAACTCAAACTTTTCAAACCTGGAACAGAACCAAAACATGATGACTGAAATAACGAACGCAAACCAGTCTACTATTGAAGGAATTCAGAATCTTTCAAACATGATTCCAAAGATTCAGGACATTGTAAACTTTATCAACAGTGTTGCCTCGCAGACAAAGATAATAGCATTCAATGCAGAACTTGAAGCAAGCGACATTGACCAAAAGACTACCATATTCCAAAATGTGGCAAAGGAAATCAGAATCCTTGCAGACAACACCCTTGATTTGACGCGAGACGTAAAGAATAAAATCCATGACATTGAAACGGCATCCCAGCTGCTTATAGAAACAGGACAGGACTGCATGAACAAAATAAAAGAGGGTGCGGTCATTTCGCATGAACTGGAAAAAAAGTTCCACATCATTCAAAAAACGGCAAATGAAACGTCTTTGAATTCAAAACAGATAAAGGACGACATTTACTCGCAGACAAGCATATTGGAGCATTCCGTCAATTCGCTTCAGCAGATAAGCGAAAACCTCATCAAGTTTACGGATTCTACGAAGATAATTTCGTCAACGGTCTCGAACCTTCAGAACGAATCAGCGCACATGAAAGATTTAACACAGGAGAATTAACATGACATTTCAAAAGAAAATTATTATCCGAAGCATGATTATGGATTTTCTTTCGGCCATAGTCATTTTTACATATTCAGCACTCTCAACCAGGATTTCCTACAAAGTCTGGCTGCCTTCGTTAAAATATATTGTCCCTGCATACTTGGTCATTCAGCTGTGCATTCAGCCGTTGGCTGCGCATCTGGTATTCTACAGAATATCAAACAGGATTGAAGATTTCAGAAGCAACCTGCTGAACGAGCAGGAACGAACAAAACTGCTTGAACAGATGATGCTCTATCCGTTCATCATGGGATTTCTGACAGGACTATACTTCATAATCGTATTCGTGATGGTCTTTTTTGTATTCAGATTCGTTAACCACATGAATCATCAGCTGCTGGCAATCTTTGTCATGGAATGGACAGCCGGAGCATATTTTTCGGGACTTTTTGCCTACAGCTATACAATGAAGATGTGCAATTCCTATGCCCAGAAAATCATCAATTCAGGATTAAACAAAAAATACATTGCAAACAAAAAAATATTCGGACAAAAGTTGTGGAATCAGATTGTCTTTTATGTCATCATACCATTCATCCTCACCGTCATCATTGCAACAGTCATTGCCCTTTCAAGCTATCTGCCGCTGTCAAACGCATTGCTCCGTCCGGGAAAGACGGGCATCATGCAAAAGCTGTTGATTACATCATGTGCAAACATGCTCATAGAACTGTTTCTTGTGATGCTGTTCTATACAAAGCTTTTCCACAACAACAAGCTCATGCTCCAGACCTTGGAAAAAATCAAGAACTCAAACATCTTTAAAACAAACTTTTTTAAAACGGATTTAAATGATGAAATTGCCTACAACCAGTATCTTTCAAATGAAACGCTCAAAAGAATGCTTTCCATTCTTGAATCGTCTGAATCCATCGGCAATGAAATAAGCAATTTTGCAAACACCCTCATAACCATTTCAAACGAAACGGAAGCAACTGCCGTTGAACAGTCAACTGCAACGAAAGAGATTCTTTCTACAATGGAAGAAATGAATGCACCTTCCAGAAAAATAGAAGAAAGCATCAGTCATATTGCCGATCTATCTGAAAAAACGGCACATGAAGTCCTGTCCGGCTATACGGCGCTGCAGGAAAATTTGAAAAAGATGGAAGAAATCACTCTGTTGAACAACAAGCTGATTGTCGGCATACGCGATTTAGCTTCAAAGGTCACTTCCATAGGGGACATCATCAATGTAATCAACGCCGTTGCCGACCAGACCAAGCTCATAGCATTCAATGCAGAACTTGAAGCAAACAAAGTTCAGGGAGATGAACAGAATTTCCGCAATGTTGCAACGGAAATCAGGCGTCTGGCAAACAAAATCATGGATAGTACGCATGAAATAAAAAACTACATCATACAGATTCAAAATGCCAGGGATGTCCTTATTCAGGACTCCCAGAACAATACGTATCAGATTCAGCAGGGAATGGAACTTTCAAAAACATTGAACCAGCATTTTGGAAACATAAGTCGCTCAGCAAACACAAATGCAAATGCATCAAGTGAAATAAAAGACTTGATAAGTCAGGAAAGCATTTCGTTCAAGCAGGTCATAATTACGCTTCAGCAGATAACAAGCGGCATCCAGAATTTTTCTACTTCTACAAAAACACTTACAGACACGTCTTCAATATTACGTACTAATTCCGACAAATTGAAAACGCTTTCCGTTGAATCCGAACAGGAGGTCAAATAATGAACAAGTCTATGCCTTTACATAAAATACTGCGTGAAAAAGGACTCATTCCATCACTTCTTTCCCATGGACTGCTGATTTTTTTTACGGTCTTTTTCATTGCCCCTTCATTGAAGGAACTGAAATGGGTAGTAGGCATTGAAGTTCTCATACTGATGGCAACGCACTTCTTTGTCATTCCCGTCGAAAACATCCTGCTTACAAAAGGCATATCAACACAGATAGACGAATGGTACAATGCAAAGGAAACAACGATAGAGCAGCGTACACGGATTTTTTTGGCGCTGGCACAGTTTCCCATACAAAAAGGAATCTTCATGTTTTTTACCCTTTTATTTGCCTCTTCTGTTGCAATAGTCGTTTTTCTGTGCATTCCCTTTGTCTATACGACAACACGGATTGCTGCCATAACATACCTTACGTGCATAGTTGGTTCGTACATTGGATTCCTCATTACCACCAATTATACGGAAAATATATGCAGTTCATATTGTGAAGAATTGGTCATTCAGGGAATCGACAAGGAGCTGGTAGAAGAAAAAAAACATTTCGGTATACGCATAACATGGCGCTGCATACTGTACCTCATACTCCCTATTTTCTTTTCATTCATCATATTCTATTTCAACATGCTGGTAAAAGAAGGAAACAGTCTTGAAACGAATTTCTCATCTCAAAGGTTGATCATAAGAATCGTAGTCATATCACTTGTCAACATTATCTTGTACACAATCCTTACAACCTTATTCTACAAGAAAGTGAAAAACACGACAGATACGCTGTCGGATGCCATTGAAGAAGTACTGGAAGAAGGAAACCACAAGCTGTACATCCGCACGAACATTTTTGATTCCATGCAGTACAGCATTTACGTGCTGAATGAGATAATCGAAAATTATGCAACGCTCATAACGAAATCGCGCAGCATAGGAAATGAGGTTTTGGAAACAACGAAGAACCTGACGGAGATTGCCCGCGATCTAGAAACGACGTCTACGGAACAAAACTCAGACGTGCAGGAAATTTCTGCAACAATGGAAGACACAAACACATCCCTCAAAAACATTGATTCAAAGCTGTCTAACATTTCAAATGCAATAGACTCTGCAAACAAAGAAGTTTCAGTCGGTTTTGAAGTCATGCGGCAGAACATCAATCAGCTGGACATCATTGAAAATTCAAACAACTCCATTCTGAACGGTATCAAGAATCTTGCAGACCACATTTCGATGATAGAAGACATCATCAACATCATCAACGACATTGCAGAGCAGACACGCATCATAGCCTTTAATGCAGAACTTGAAGCCGTTGGTGCAGGAACAAAAGGCAAAAATTTTCACATCATTGCATCGGAAATCAGACGACTTGCAAACAGCATTGTGGACAGCATAATGGACATAAAGACGCATACTGACAATATCCAGAAAGTAACACAAACCCTTACGGATATTGCAAACAATGCAACAACCTTTATTCAGGAAGAACACAACATTGCCCAAAAACTTGAATCGCATTTCCACAACATTCAGCTTTCTACAGATGAAACGGCAAGCAAGACAACAGACATCAGCAGTACTGTTTCGCAGCAGGCAACTGCATTCAACCAGATTGTCATTACGCTCAATCAGATTAGCAGCAGCATACGAAGCTTTACCGTTTCAACAAAAGACATAAGCAATACTGCAACCCAGATACAAGAAACGGCTGCACGACTGAATGCATTACATTGATTTTAAGTCTGCAAGGGTAACAAGAATATTGTGCATAATGCGGAAGCTTTCAGGAGAGAGGGAATCTTCATTGTCTTGAGGTGTATGAAAGAGTCTCCAGGTTTTGGGCATTCGTTCCTTATACGAATAGTCAGTTTGCTGTCCTGACAACCTTGCCTTTTTGGAACTTTCCCGATTCATTACATCGTCAACAAGCTTTTTATTCTTGTTTAATTCACGGGCATACAAAGAAGCTTCTTCTGCAGGAAGCATCGTAATTGCTACTGCTGGAATTCCACAGGCAAGAAATGAAGCATTATCACTGTAGGGAACAGGAAGGCTCATCCACCTTCCTGGGCAGGAGCGTCGCAATAAATCCTGACTGCGCTCATACAAATCGTTGAAGCTTGAAACAAACTGTTTTCCAGCACCAGAAGGAAGTATAGTTCTTGCAAGGACGGGAACTTCACCACGACCACACGAGTCAAATACATACACATCGTCATTCGTGATTCCGAGGCGGCGGAAAACACTGGCTATGCCGTATGCGCCCTGTTCGCTCACGCCTGTATTCCAGCCTAGTTCTTCTCCATCCGTAAAAAAAATCCTTACGTTGTGAAAAGAATGATAATTTTTCAGTTCTATTGCCCAGTTCATTATCTGCCAGTCGGCAGCACTGTTATCGTTTGCACCGGGACTGCCTTCAACACGGTCATAATGGGCTATGACGGTTTTTATCCGAAACTGAGGATTATATGCCTGAGGAGCAAACTGCACAAGAATATGATTTTTTCCGTCTATTGCAGCAATAGCTGAATCAACGCCATGCTCTTTTAAATAAGTACGTATTATGTTGCAGCGATCTGCATGAGGGGCTATAAAATCTTTGAATTCTTGTGGCAAAAAACTCATACGCGGGAACTTCTTGGTGGGCGAGGTTTTTCCTCTGAAAAACTGACACGAACCTTACGCCCGTCTATTTCGCGTCCATTCAACTCTGAAATGGCTTTCTGAGCAGCAGAATCATCTTCCATTTAAATAAAACCGAATCCTTTTGACTGTTCCGTAAATTTATCTTTTATTATGGTAGAAGACAGTACGTTTCCATAGGAAGAAAAATAGTTGTTTAACGTATCCTCTTTAGTTGTGTAGCTTAAGTTTCCAATATAAATTCTTTTAGACATGAATTAATGCTCCTTAAATTAGGATATAACAACTTTTTTTACCTGTCAAGAATAGATGCTGTATAGATGCTGTATAGATGCTGTATAGATGCTGTATAGATGCTGTATATATTGCAAACATACCCCACTGTACCTTGAGAATTACCTGTTTTAAAACCTTTTCACTTTAGCCACATTTCTTTCCATCGAGCCCCCTAAATATAATATGCTGACATTCCAAAAATTAATGCACGTTTTGCCTAAAATATAGCTTTTTTTTTATTACAGTATATGGTATAATTCCCTATATGAATGCAAAGGATTTTTACAGCCTTTTAAAATCTGTACCAAAGGCAGAACTCCATATTCATGAAGAAGCAGCAATTGGCAGAGGCACAATCAAAAAGCTCTATAAAAAATACAAGGGCACTATTATGCCTGATGCAGAGCTGAACAACCTATTTGATTACGATGATTTACCAGGTTTCTTGAATTCTTTCATTGCAATTCAGAATATGTTTAAAAAGGCTGAAGATTTGCGATATACATTCCAAGATCTTGCATTATACCTAAAAAGAAATAACATTACCTATTGCGAAGCTTTTTTCAGTCCGACATCTCATTTAAAAAAAGGATTTTCATTCAAAGAACTGTCAACGCTCATTACAAATGGTGTTGAAGCAATTCAAAAACAGACGGGATGTACAGTACGCATCATTGTTGATGTAAGCAGATCGTTTGGAGTAGAAAATGCACAGCGCAATCTCGATTATGTCCTTGAGGAAAAAAATCCTTACATCATTGGAATAGGTTTAGGTGGTGATGAAGAAAAAGGTCCTGCAAAAGACTTCGAAAGTGTATTCTTAAAGGCTGAGCAAGCAGGGTTGCACCGTGTAACGCATGCCGGTGAAACATGCATGAGCTTTTCAATAAAGGATTCCATAGAAATTCTTCATGCAGAACGCATCGGCCATTCTCTTACAGCAGCCTATGACGAAGAGTGCATGAAGTTGATGAAAGAAAAGCACATTCCAGCTGAATTGTGTCCGACCAGCAATACATTTATCAAAAAGTATATAACAAAGATAGAAGAGCATCCTGCAAAAAAACTGTATGATGCAGGTGTACACATAATGATTAATACAGATGATCCTACATTCTTCAAAGTTTCTCTCATTGATGAATATTGGAGAATATATAAAGGTCTCAATTTTACACTTGATGAAATAAAGCAGGTAATAAAAAACGGTTTTACGGCAGCATTCATTTCTGATGAACAGAAAACTGTTTATTGCCGTCAGGTTGACAGTGCTTGGGAAGAATGGTTTAAGGCACATCCAAACTGCTCAATATAGGACACCTCGAAAAGCTCGTCTTCAGCGATTTTCAGCTGTACCGATGCGTTGAAACATACGGTGCAAATGCAACTAAAATGAAAATAAAAATGCCTGCCAAACAGTAAATTGTGGCAGGGCATTACAGGAACTAGAAACATTTGCATTTACTGTTCACGAGAACATTCTTGACAATCTTTCTTTACCGTAAACGGAATTTTCATGGAATTTCCCATCCAGTCTTTTATTATCAATGCTCCATGACCATTTTTTCCCATTGATTTTACATACGTTCCAGCACCCCCCCCCTTCAGGGATACAGCAGACGGACCTATCAATGAAATGTCTCCTTCAGTACTCAGCAAGACAGATTCCTGACAATACGGCTGTACATTCCCATTTTGATCTACAACAGAAAGCCTTACCGAGGCTACATCATAGGAAGAATCCTCTATCAATGTATCGCGCAAAACGGAAGCCTTTACACAGACTTCTTCGGATGGAAGACGAACTACAGTCTTTACGACTTTTCCGTCTTTTATGGCTTCAAATTTATGTTCTATTATTGCTCCACCCCAACCGGCAACAAACTTTCCAAAGAGACTCCGAAGCTTGTTTTCATCAATCTTGTGTACAAGATTGATTTTTGATGCCAAGGCCTTTTCTGTAACAGACAGTCGCTCAACATTTCCAGCATATTTCCTTAAAATCATAAGGAATTCCTTTACATCCTTTGAAGCAGACTCACTGAAGCCATCTTCATCAATAAGACGATTTCCTATGAAGTCATCAATCAGAATTGGTCCATGTGGCAAATTTATAAATGGAGAATCCTTTTTAGTGTATTCTTTTATGAATACGCCATTTTCATACAGCTTGATGCTGTCTGCATTGGTAAACACCCATACATTTCCAATGGCTCCTGCAGGATATTCACCAATATCAAGGCTGGAATTCACAAACAAGACATCGCCGACAACAGACGGTTCTTCCTGACTTTGATATACATAGGCAGCAATCTTCGGGTTACGGAACATGTCCATGACACCATGATAACAGATTTTGTCGCCACTGCCGAAATCCCTGTGTGTGTTATAGTCAAAGGCACACCAACCGCTTGTTCCAGCAAGATTATTCATTGCTGCAGATGCATCCAATACGGTTGCATGGCGGACAGCATGTTCCGTGCGGTGAATTTCATCATCAAACGTTTTTGTCGGATACATGTGTCCGTTATATTCCGTAACCATATAGCCTTTGTCTGTGTCCGTGACGTTTTTCTTTTGACTCAAGCCTTCATTTGTGCCAAAATGAACAAAATCGTTGTATGTATATACATCTTCCAGCAGATGAGAATGCTTGATACATCGAACACCACCTGTAGGTCGTGTTGCATCCAATGCGTGAGCAGCTTTGTTTGTTCGCTCATAAAATTCGTCATCATCCATGCTTTCATTTATGCGGACTCCCCACAGAAAGATTGAAGGATGATTGCGATACTGCACCACCATATCACGAACATTCTGTATGGCGATGTCCTTCCATTCAGAACCTCCGATATGCTGCCATCCAGGAATCTCTGTGAACACCAGTAATCCTATTTCATCGCATCGATCTATAAAATGCTGACTTTGAGGATAATGAGAAGTACGAACCTCATTCAGACCAAGCTCAAATTTAAGGATATCAGCATCTTCGCGCTGCATATTCTTTGGCATTGCATAGCCTACATAGGGATAACTTTGATGTCTATTAAGCCCACGAATTTTTATTTTCTTGTCATTCAAGTAAAAGCCTGTACTATCAAAACGTATATCCCTAAATCCGAAACGAACAGTCTTTGTGTCTACGACGATTCCAGTACTGTCTATCAATTCCGTAACGAGATTATACAGTGCAGGATTATCAAGATTCCATGCAACGACAGGCTGTGCACCTGCTTCTGTCAAAACTGTTGAAGAAGATACTCCACTATGGATTTCCGCACATAAAACATCGTCCGCAGCAACGCTGACCACTTTCTGATGTATTGAATAGCCGGAATTACAATCACCAGCCAGTGTTATTTCAGATTCGAAATGATTCTTCTTTGTCTTTACAAACACATCCTGTATATATACAGGATTCTTTACTTCAAGATATACGTCACGGTAAATACCACCATACGTCATATAATCAATGACAAAGCCAAACGGAGGCTGATTCAAACTTTCGCGACTGTCAAGTTTCACGGCGATAATATTTTTTTCAGAAGGAGGAGCTAGATAATCTGTTATATCTACAGTAAAAGCTGTATATCCGCAGGAATGAAGGAAAACTGACGTTCCATTTATAAAAACCTCGCTTTGATGGGCGGCACCATCGAAAGTAACAAGAACCTTTTTTCCAGTCCAAGAAGAATCTGTAACAAATTCTTTTCGATACAGACTTACTTTTTCATAACGAGAAACTGAAAAATTATTAAACGGAGTCAATGCAACGGTATGTGGCAACCGAACTTCTTCTAGAGAACCTGCATACGAAGGTTCTAACATTTCACTTGAAAATTCCGGAGCAAATAGCCATCCATCATTAAAATAAAGCTTGTTTTCCATAATTTTAGTGTACGCCAGTTCTTTTTTGAAAACAAGTTATTTTTGTACCGTTGATTGACTCCAATGATGCTATAGATTCAAAACATTTCCGTAAAAACCAGAAGCTGATGCTGGTTCTGCATGTTCCATTAGATGTCTGACATCACCAAGTTGCTGAACACGAAACACTACTTCTCCAGGCGCACGCTCTTCTGCTCCAAGTACGGTTACAGATGTTGGGGCAACAAAAAATCCTTGCCACAATTGAACAGGAGAAATGCCTGTAAGATGAGAAATGATAAGAAACATTACACCTAAATGACAAACAAACACAAGATTCTTATTGTCCAAATCCTTCTGATCTGGATTAAGATGGGTATCAACAGCTGCCTCATCATACGTAAGATGAGGAAAACAACTATATATGGGAGTATCGTTTTCCATGCGAGTATAGTCGTATTGAGCAAGAAGATTATCAAAACATGAACAGACATTATTTGCATGGGCTTCAATGCCACCGCTTTTCATTGTTTTTGTTCTAAACCAAGCTTTCCGATTAAAATATTTTTCTTCTCTATAATAGTCTCGTGGCATCCAGTCCCAAGCACAGCGCTCTTTTTTGGTCAGTGGATCTGAAACACGGAAATCAAATTCATGAAGCCAGTCTAGCGTTTCAGCACTCCTCCCAAGCAAATCTAAAGCGGGGGCAATGGTAGCCTGAGCTCTGCCATACGGAGAGACATAAAAATCGTCCACCTTCCACTTTAAGATGCGTTCTGCCAAAAAAACAGCTTCTTTTCTTCCTTTCTCAGTAAGGGTATCATTTTTATAGTCTGGATCACCATGACGAATGAATATCAAATGCATGATTCTACAGAAACCTCCATTTTTCCTTTAGTAATATCTTTCATTGCAGATGAAAAGCTTTCCTGTTCAGAAGCCCATAAAGAAGCCGACACGTGAACATCCGTTGAATATTCTTCATGTATTTCTGAAACATGAAAATTCTCGAAAGTTCGCTTTATAACTTCGTAAAGGGAATAGTCTACAGAAAAAGAAATTTTTATTTTTTCTACATAAGCTTCACTTTTACACAATGCAAGAACCTGTTTTGCTGAATCAGAATACGCATGAACAAGTCCTCCCGTTCCTAACAGAGTACCTCCAAAATAACGCGTTACAGTAAGGAGAATATTTGTAATTCCACTGCCTTTCAAAACATCCAATACAGGACGCCCTGCAGTACCCGAAGGTTCTCCATCATCGCTCATGCCACTCGCTTCGGCTTTCAATCCCACTATAAAGGCATGCACCACATGAGAGGCATCTTTATAATGTTGTTTTATGGAATGCAATTTTTCTCGAGCATCTATCTGAGTTGTCACAGGAAAAACTTCTGCTATGAATCGAGAATTCTTTACAAGCAGCTCAGCAACAGCATATTCTTTCAACACATTCATTTTACTCATCCTTGTTGTCATGCAGAACATTCTCGGTTGATACAGAAAGACTAGCTGATTCTGTTTTATGAGGATGCAAAACCCCACATCGAGTATAGTAATAAATTGTAATGGAAATAAAGAATCTGGTAAGAGTTCGATACTGTGCCATGATACTTGCAATCCCCATAAAAGTCATCAAAAACTGCATTGATGCACTGGAATTTTCACTAGCAGAAAACATCAAAAGTACTATTTGGAGTATGATAACTTGAATGAGAGGCTTACCGCAGGCATACAATATGAACCCCACAAAATGAAAGAAAAGACCTTTTATGAGCGATACACTTTTTTTGAAGGCCAGCAGTACTTGCATTTCATCATTTCTATATAATATCAAGCGAACAAAAGAAAATGGAATGGTAAATACCATTGTTAGGAATACAACAATAAGTGCTGCAAATGAAAAAAAAGAATTAGAATCAGTATTTTCAAAAAAAATAAAAAAATAATTTCTACAAAAAAAATATGCAACAGAAACAAGTATCGTTATGGATGCATAAATTAATGTAAAGACAAGAGCTACTTTTAAAATTCGTTTTTGATCTTTTCTAAATCCTATAAACAAAAATCCTATAGTAACGTATTTTTTTTCTACGAAGCGAGCCATTATAACGAAAAGACCATACAATAACATTTCAGAACATATATTTACACCTACGAGTAGACAAAACGCAATCAGCATTGTTGCGAAGGAATCCAATGATACAAATGAAACAGCTATCATCATCAAAAAAAACTGCATCAAAAAATACATAAAAACTGCAAAAATTGCTTTTTTTGCATTTAGACGGAGACATTGATTTAAGATAACATGCATGAATTTGTAATCAGGCTTCGTCATAAATTTAACAGTTTTTGCTGAGTATCAGCATCCTCCACTTTCAATTCTATAACTTCCCTTGTCGAAAGTCTTATACCATTTGCTTTGAGAGTTTTTTCCTCATAGTCGTTTGCATCAAAATCTTCTTTTGTTATTTTCATGCGAGGCTTTTTTTCATATTTTAATGTAAAAGTAAAGGACTGTCTTGTATCTACATGCAAAACTTCCATACCATCAGGAACAATCATGTAGTCCCTGTTCATTATCCAACCAGAAACCCTAAATTTTTTTATGTAACAAAATTTTGTCTTTGGATCTCGGTAAATAACAGTGAACAATTCTGCCGATATGACATTCTTGTCAGCATAGTTGCAATACCACATTCCAGTATCTACAAAAAGCTTTTCAGGAACGTCACAAACTGTATAAATTCCACTATGACGTATGAAGAATATGCGGTCAAACGGAGTTACCTTTAGAATTTCAGTTCCACCATTGACACCTGTTCCTATATAACCTTTGTCATCATAACGCAAAGGAGTATCACGTTTTACAATTTGCTTCACATCAATTGCTGTAAATTGTGAAATCTGAGTATGCCGCAGTAATTCTTCAGGAGCAAACTTCTGAAGCATTTCAGAAAGATAAGCTATAGCGCAATCCGTCAGATGTTTTAATTTTTTATTAATCTCTTTAAGCTGCTTGTTCATGGCAGATACGAGTTCTTTATTTTTGTTTATATCAAACAAAGAAATTCTACGAATAGGAATTTTCAACAACCGTTCTACATCTTCATCTGAAACATCCTGGATAAGCTCCGCCTTAAAAGGAACGAAGCCTTTCTTAACAGCTTTGTTTACATCTTCAGCTGTTTTCATCAATTCTATTTTCTTATAGATTCTTTCTTCAATAAAAATCCGCTCCAAAGTCCTTAGATGAAGTTCTTCGGTAAGCCTTCGCTTTTCAAATTCCAATTCATCTTTTATGATTCCAGTTAGTTTTTTTGCATAATACTTTATTATTTCTGTTGCTGTCATAGCAACTGGCATGTTGTCCTTGATAACGAGCATCTGACAGGAAATAGACTTTTCACAGTCAGTATACGCGTACAATGACTTTTCAACTTCTGAAGCATACACCCCACGAGGTAACTTTATCTCTATATGACAATGATCAGTAGTAAAGTCATTTATAGAACTTATTTTTAATTTTCCAGATTTGAAAGCTTCATCAATAGAATTTTTTAGTTCCCTAGCATTGGTATCTACGGGAAGCTCTGTAATGACTATTTTCTTTTCATCAGTTAAATCAAGTTTGGCTCGAGAAACTATTTTTCCGTTCCCATCATTATAATTACTGACATCTATAAGCCCTCCTGTAGCAACATCAGGATAAATTTGAAAATCTTCACCTTTAAGTGCCTTGATTTCTGCCTCAAGAACTTCTTTTAAATTATAAGGCAAAATCTTCGTACTCATTCCAACCGCAATACCTTCTGCTCCAATTATCAAGACAACAGGTATTTTTGCACGATATACTTCTGGTTCAGAACTACGTCCATCATAATTTGGAATATAGTGCGTCACTTCTGGATTGGTAACAAGAAAATCTTTAGCAACAGGTCGAACACGACATTCTATGTAACGAGAAGCAGATGCTTCATCTCCAGTAAACATATTACCAAAGTTTCCTTGCCGCTCAATAAATATTCCCTTATTTGCAAGTACAACTAAAGCAGCACCAATAGAAGCATCCCCATGAGGATGATACTTCATGCATTCTCCAACAACATTGGCAACTTTCTGAAACCTGCCGTCATCCATTCTAAAAAGAGTATGCATAATTCGTCTTTGCACAGGCTTTAAGCCATCTTCCAAATCAGGAATAGCCCTGTCCCTAATTACATAACTTGCATATTCTATAAAGTTTTTATCAAATAAATTTTTAACAAACGCCATTCTCAGTCCCAATATCAAGTCTAAAAAAACTATGCATCTATATCAGCATTTGAAAGCAAATGCTTTTCTATAAACTGCCTGCGCTCAGGAGTATTTTTTCCCATATAAAAAGCCAACAGCTGAGGAATTACCTTCAACTGACTTATTTCAACAGGTGTTAAATGCATAGTAACAGGATCAATAAACTGTTTGAATTCACTTGGATTAATTTCACCCAACCCTTTAAATCGAGAAGTTTCCGCACTCATCCCCAATTTCTTAATGGCCATGTCCCTTTCATCCTCAGTATAGCAATAAATATTTTCCTTCTTATTTCTAACTCGAAAAAGCGGAGTCTCAAGAATATAAATGCGCCCACTAGTGACAAGTTCTTCAAAATATCCAAGAAAAAAAGTCATCACCAAATTACGAATATGAAAACCATCATTATCAGCATCAGTTGCAATAACTATCTTTGAATACTTAAGATTCTCAACGCTCGTTTCAATTCCCAATGCCATCATAAGCTGATACAATTCATCATTTTTATATATTTCAGCTTGTTTCTTGCCATACATATTTTCAGGCTTTCCTCGCAATGAAAAAATTGCCTGAAAGTCAGCATTTCTTGAATGAGTCATAGTTCCAGAAGCAGAATTTCCTTCTGTAATGAAAATCATTGAATTTTCACCTTTTGTTCCATCTTGAACATGATAGCGACAATCTTTTAATTTTGGAATTTGGATACAAATTTTCTTTGCAGCTTCTTTTGCCTTCGACTTCACAGCACTCAACTCTGTACGAAGTTTTTCATTTGCCTGTATTTTTTCTTGAATTTTTTTCGCCGCTTCAGAATTTCTATGAAGCCAATCATTTAGTCCAGATTGCGTTTCTGAAACTATCCATTGCCGAATATCCGTATTTCCAAGTTTATTCTTTGTCTGACTTTCAAAGACAGGATCCTTTACTTTTACAAGGACAGCAGCTGCAATTCCATCCCGTATATCTTCACTCTTGTATGAAGTATTATAAAAATCATTTATTCCTTTTACGAATCCTTCCTTAAAAGCAGAAAGATGAGTTCCTCCGTCAGCAGTATATTGACCATTTACAAATGAAAAATAATTTTCACCATACGCATTCGTATGTGTAAAGGCAAATTTTAAATGATTTCCCTGATAACTTCCAATTGGATATAGTGCTGTATCTTCTATTTCCTTGGAAAGCAAATCAAATAAACCATTTTCACTGTGAAAATCAACTCCATTTAATCGAACTGTCAAACCAGAATTCAAATATGCATAATTCCACATCCTACGTTCAACAAATTCCATATTGAATGAGTATTTCCCAAATATCTCAACATCAGGAATAAATTCAAAATATGTTCCATTTTGCTGTTCATTTTTCAACGTTCCCGTATGTTTTTTTTTGAGCACACCCTTTTCAAAAATTGCTTCTGAGGCTTTTCCATCCCGCGTAGAAATAACTCTAAAATAAGAGGACAATGCATTAACAGCCTTCGTTCCAACTCCATTCATTCCGACAGAAAACTGAAACACATCATCATTATACTTTGCACCAGTATTTATTTCGCTAACACATTCAACTACTTTACCAAGAGGAATTCCTCGACCATAATCCCTTACTTTTACAGTATTATTTTCTATTTCAACATCGATACGGATTCCATAACCCATTATAAATTCATCAACCGCATTGTCTATAATTTCTTTTAAAAGAATATAAATACCATCATTCTGATTAGAACCATCCCCAAGACGTCCTATATACATTCCAGAACGAAGGCGAATATGTTCAAGTGCATCAAGATGCTTTATCTGAGATTCATCATATACAGCATGCGTTGAGTTTATTGTTTTCTTAGATGAAACAGTCTTTACTTCGGCAAAATTTTTTTTTGAAGAACCAGATTCTTTTATATTTTTTGATTTCACAGACTTAGATTTTAAGACATCCGTAACATTAGATTTTGTTACGGACTGACTTTTTTTAGAACTTCCACCCATACATACAGTATACAGGTTATAAAGATTTTAGTCTAGTTTTTAAATTACAAAATGCGCGGCTTTGGAATCGAACCAAAGACCCCAAGCGTGTCATGCTTGTACTCTAACCAACTGAGCTAGTCGCGCAAAACAAGAAATTACCCGTAAATTATTATACAATTTACGGGAAACTTTGTCTACTTTAAAGATGCACTAATTCTTTCAAGAACTTTCTTTCTATCCAACGGTTTCACGATATAGTTCTTTGCACCTGCAAGAAGAGACTTCTTAACAAGTTCTTCTTTACCCAAAGCACTAACCATAACAACCTTAGCATTTTTATCAAATGCAATAATCTGTTCAAGAGCAGAAATACCATCCAGACGAGGCATAGTAATATCCATCGTTACTAAGTCAATATTAGGACACAACTCCTTATACTTGTCAACGCCTTCTTTTCCGTCTTGAGCTGTTGCAACAATTTCATAACCATCACTTGACAGAATTTGTGTCAACTGCTTTGCAACGAATACAGAATCATCTACAACAAGTACACGATATTTTGATCCATCTTCCTTCAAACCTTCTGGTGGACGATCATTAACTGTTGGAAAATCATCTTTCGTCTTCATAATATAACTCCTTATTATACACGTTCGCGAATTGCGACGTTGACCTCAATTTTACCATATTCTGTAATAAGAGGAACTATAAGCGCCTCTACATTTTCATTTGTTCTACCAAGAGCTGCTATTTCCATTTTTTCACCTGCAAACAAAGTTGGAGGTGTCAAGTCAAATTTAAAACCAAGTTCATGAAGTTTTGTAACAGCCTGAGCAGTAATAATATTAGCCAACTCACTTATAGTTGCCTTTGCCAAGTCATCAAAGTCTGGCAACTTTTCCCCATTCATCACGGAAGCAATATTCAATGCAGTTTCATAGGTCATATCGAAAAGAACACGACCCTCAACATCACCCGCAAGACCAACAAGTGCTGCAACTCCCATTACAGGCATTGCTGTCGATTTGAGATACAAATCTCCTCTTTTTACATCGGCACCACCTAAAACTTCCTGCAATACACGGTATGAAGTTTCTACAAATGGGTTAATGTATTCAACTCTCATTATTTCCCCCTGGAAAGTTTCTATTACTTAAAGATACTACCATTATTTTGAATAAACCGCAACATTTCCAATCATTTTTTTCTTGAAACCTGCTGCAGAAATATCTTCATTATCACCAACAATAACAATACCATTACCTTTCATCTGTTCCTTAAATTCATTCAGCATTGTCTTCTGAGAGGATTCAGGCAAAAAAGATATAAGATCTCGTGCAAATATAATATCTATATCAGAAAGGTTATTTGTATTTACACAATCATGATATTCAAACATAATTGAATCTTTTATTTCCTTGTTAAATGTATAATCACCCGAAACAGTACGCGTCAAATATGATTGATACCAGTCTCTACTTGCCTCTTCTGATACAGTCAGCAAAGGTGCATTAGATACATTCAACAAATCAATGTCATGAGCATAAATACGAATATTTGCACTCGGATATTTCTTCTTCAAGATGCATGCAAGTGAATAAGACTCATACCCTTTGTTACAGCCAGCATTCCAAACAACAATATTCCGAGCATTGTTATCAGGCAAAGCTTTTAATACCTCTTCTGAATAAGTTTCAGTCCACCATGTACAATTGCATCGAGAAAAGAAAGGTTTCAAGAAAGCATCTGCATCAGCATCATTTTGTATCTGCGTCTTATCAGCGCCTCTCTGTTTTTTCCACTCAGCATACCGCTTATTCACCCAGTCTTTCGTTATGGCATTCACTGAAAATTTTTTCTGATTCAGAAGAGACTCTGTAATGAATTTCAAATCCTCATCTGTAATAGATTCTTCAGATGCTACAACAGGAGCACTTTCTGGCACCTCAGAAATAGATTCAGATGCAAGAGTTTTTCTTCTTTCCATCTGAGCCTTTGCAGTTTCTGCAAGCTTTTGCTCTTCTTCAGGAGTTCTCACTCCAAAAATCGTATCAATATCAAGAAGAATGTACAAATGCTTTTCTGCTTCAGCAACACCATAAATATACTTAATATTTATATCGCCAAAAAGAGGATGCGGAGGTTGAATAGTACTCTGTTGAATACCGACAACATTATCAATTGCATCAACAACAACACCAAACATTTGTTCACCAACAGTGACAACCAGCATATTCTCCATTTTGTTATCATCATGGGGAGGAACTTCAATGTTAAAGAAAAGACGTAAATCTATAATAGGTATAATTTCACCGCGAAGGTTATATACACCCAATACAAAAGGCAAACTATTAGGAACATAAGTAAAATTACCAGCTTTTACAATTTCCTTTACTTTCCTAATATCAATTGCGTAATCCTTTCCTGCAAGAGAAAAAGTCACCATTCTATAATCAATAATGGTATTACGAGCCTTCTCTTCTGTATTCAGAGCTGTATTGCTTATATCCTCAGTAGTACTTGC
>JAFVDR010000016.1 GCA_017476165.1 Treponema sp.
CGGACGAGGAAAAAGAAAGTTCGGTCTTGACAAAATCAAGATGAAGCTCAAGTCAACAACAATGACTCATGTCGCCTTAATTGCCATGATTATGAATCTTTGATAGTGCCTGCAAAAAAGAGACTTTTTCAGCAGGCACTAATTAAAGGCAACCTCTAAAAACTGTAATTTGAGGTTGCCGCAATGACTCCAGGGCATTACAATGTAAAATCAAAAAAATGTCCAAGGCACTCTCTTCTTACATGTCGGGCATCATAGAAATCTTTATCCTCTATTCCAAGATTATACGGATTATAGGATCCTGTTACAGGAATGCCGTTGTCGCTAGAAAATTTCGTTACAAACTCTTCCAGTTCAGGAAGAAACGGTCTTTTTTCAACATCATATCTATTCCATAAAGATGGAGGTAAAGGACACAGAAACAGTAATACTTCAATATTTTCTTCTTTCAGTTTTTTCATGAGGAGCATAAATATTTCTTTGCTATGTTCACTGACATGAGTGCCTTCCGGCCACCACATGACATTATCCATATCATATGATGAACATCCTTTTACCACAGACTCCTCGGAACGATGTTGAAAGTCGAGGTTGTAGACCCAGCTTGCATCAGGCATATAATGAGAACAATCTACTGTTCCATCCCAAATTCCATATCTTTCTTTCTGTAAGATGCCCGAATCTTTATGCAGTACTTGAACATTTGCTTTGAGGTATGAAAGAGAAAGAACCTGAACAGAGCGATTCAAGAAGTATTTTGTATTGCTTATCGTAAGAGAAATTTTGGAAGGTAAACGTTCGTTCCGACCTTGAAGCTCGGAAATCATATCAAGGGCATACGGCTTCAGCTTTTCATTGCGTAATCCTGATTGCATATAATATTTTTCATTAAAAAAAAGACTATCCACACACAAGATGACCTTCTGATATTTTACCTGATACAAATCCAGCAACCTAAACTGAGCCAAAATATCATAAAAGTCCGCAGCGCTTTCGCCTAAATTGTAAAACGAATCCGTTCCAACAATGTCACTATTGACGCACATGACAAGGCTTGGTCCGAAAGCAAGTACACCGACATTCTTTGGCATGTTTTCTATAAGATACCTCTTTACTTCTCGTTCAGCAAAATTGCCCGTAGAACAATACGAGGCATTACCGCTAAGGATTCCTTTTGAAACAGCTTCGTTAGAATTATGGAATACATTGCCAGCGTCCACAATGATATTCATGTAAAGCATAATCAATAGCGGAGGCAAAACAAACAAAACAAACCCAAAGCATTTTCTTGCATCTTGCATATCAACACCCATTAAAACTTAAAATAGATAAATGATGAGTCGGCAAAGACTCCGAACAGGACAATCAAAATCATTTCCGCATATATTGCACATCCCCTGAAAACAGCATTCTGTTCATTCATCCAGACATACAAGTTTTTTTTTCTATTCCTAAGGACATCTGCAAACAGCATTATTCCAAGCCCTACAGCAAGAATTGCAGCCGTCTTCAAATTTAAATCCAATGCACTGAATTTAAGATGAGTGAGATTCAAGTCAAAGAACATGCGCTTTATGGCGACAATACCTTTGCGTACAGAGATAGTGTTCACAAAAACCCAGCAGGAAAGCAGAATGAAAAAAGTCCTCAGCCGTTGGAAAAAACGCCAACTCCAGCATTCAGTGTTGACTCTACATGTTTTCACAAGAAATTCTGCTATTGGGCTGACAAAATCGCTTCCCAAAAGGTAAACGCATGGAAGAATGGCAGAAGCCATAAAATAGTAAGACGTTCCTCCATGCCAAAGCCCTATAAGCGCCCACAAGACTAAAGTTGCAAAATAGAAAGGGATTTTACGTCCCTTTTTCTTGCCAAGATGCTTTACTGCATGATGTCCGAGCCTTTGGACAACCCTGCTTTTCTGAACAGGATACATTACGTAATCACGAAACCAATTTCCCAAGGAAATATGCCATCGCCTCCAAAATTCGGGAACTGAGCGTGACATGAACGGAGCATCGAAATTTTCTGGAAGCGATATGCCATAGAGATGAGCAGAGCCTAAGATAATGTCCATGCAACCCGAAAAATCCGCGTACAGCTGCAGTGCGTAAAACAAAGTTGCCGTAAATAGTAGACATCCATCCTGTTCAAGAGGATTCTTATACAGCAAACGGACAATTATGCCAAGCCTGTCGGCAATGACAAGCTTTTTAAAATATCCAAAGAACATTCTGCGCAAGGAATACTTTATGCCGTCCCAATCAAGAGAATGCCTTGCATTAAACTGTTCAATCATTTCAGGCATGCGAGTTACAGGACCAGAAACAAGCTGGGGAAAAAACATAATGAACAATGCAACATCAACAGGATTTTTTACAGGGTCATAGGACTCCCAAAATACATCGAGAACATATCCGATGGCACTTAGCGTAAAATAGGACATGCCTATTGGGGCAATAAACTCAAGGAAGGACAAATCGACATCAATCGACATGAGCCTAAAGAAAAGAGTTCCCACATTGCAAAGATATTTTAGGACGACAAGCCCCAATACCAAAAGACCGACAGTAATTGCGGCAAATAAAGTTCGTAGGCATCCCTTTGAACGCCCAATGAAAATGCCCCCAAGCCAAGTAGCAATTATTATCAGGACAAGCTCAATTACATACTTCATGTCAAATTTCATTGCACAGACGAAGAACATGATGCTTGTCACAAGCAGTACCGCCTTTTGTTTCTTTTGAAACAAATAGAAACACACTGTACTGAATAGCAGCAACAAGAAGAAATACGATGATGTCAAATTCATTTATGCTGCCTCCTATTTTCCCATCTGCAAAATGATATCCACCATTTCGCCAACATTCTTCATTGTAACGACTTTTCCCATTGGAATTTTGAAAGAGAATTCTTTCTCAACCGCAACAATCAGATTGATATGTTCAAACGAATCCCATCCATCCACATCATCTGCAACAGTTGAATCATTAAGCACGATTGAATCATCATCAAACACATCACGAAACACTTCATTAAGTCTTTTGTAGACTTCATCTCTTGTCATTTTCATTTCTCCTGACATTTTATTTTTCGCTCATACCAAGCAACAGCAAACATCTATTTTCGCAGATTGTTCTCTATGCCCAGAATGAAGAATCACACAAGCACAATGATTTTGATTTTTGCACTTGAAACTTTTTCACTTCTCTGATTTTTGATAAGTGCCTTTACCACAATCACTTTCAGGGCATCATTTTTTTCTTCTACAGTTCCTGTTACCGTGAGCATATCGCCAGCATATACAGGTTTTAAAAATTTAAGATCCTCAAAACTGTGGATGAGGCTATATTTTCCTGGGATATACATTCCAGCAAGCGTTGAGTAAAATGAAGCTGTCAGCATCCCGAATGACACATGGGAGGCGAATGAGCCGACCGAACAGGCAAAATCATCACTCTTATGCAGAGGATTTTCATCTCCAGTGATTGTGCGAAACGAATCTTCCATATCCGTTGTGATATGTACGGAAAACGATTCCGAAAGCCCTGGCTGTATGTCAGAATAGGTGTACTCGTTCATTTCGCTATTACTGCCATGAAAAATTTAATCGTATCTGCGATACTTGCTGCATCAAGCTTATTTTGAGTGCGAACCGATTTCTGACTACCGTATCCAACCGCGAACACATCTTCAAGCCCGATTCGCTTTATCGGGAGAGCAATTCCGCTTTCCGCCATTACCTCGCAGATAATGCTTCCAAGTCCTCCGCACACAGAATGCTCTTCCACTGTAAAAACGGCTTTTGCATTTCTAAGGATGGCGGAAGCTTGTCTTGCATCAAACGGCTTCATTACTGCACAATTCACAAGGGCAACTTCTATTCCGTTTGAACAAAGTAATTTCACAGCTTCTTCGGCTTCTTCAAGAATGCTTCCTGTCGTAAAAAGTACACATTCAGTATTTTTACTTCCAATAAAGTCAAACCCATTTTCAGTCAGTGTATAATCGTCAGCAAAAAACTCTTTTTCATTGTTCATGCCGATTTTTATGTAAACTGGTCCATTGTGACGATAGGCTTTTCTGACACATTCCGATACCTGCTTAGGAGTAGACGGAGAGAGAATCATTAGGTTCGGAAGCGAACGAAGGACGGCAATGTCTTCAGTGGTATGATGCGTAGGTCCAAGCGAACTCCATGCAAGACCGCTCCCCATGCCCGCGATTTTCACGTTCAGCTTTTGAAAGCAAATATCATCGCGGATAAATTCAAATGAACGGTATGCTAGAAAAGCTCCTGCCGTATACACAAATGGAATTTTTCCTGCGGTTGCAAGTCCAGCTGCCGCAGCAACCATATTTTCTTCTGCAATGCCGAAGTTGTACATTCTGTCAGGGAAATTGCGACGGAAAAGCTCATCAAAACCTGTTCCACTGTCAGCAAGAATATGAAGAACACGATCATCTTTTTCAGCAATTTCCATAAGGCTGCTTATATACGAGCGTTGCATATAGCCTCCCATTCCTCATCTGCAATGCCCAGTTCCGTCCTAAATGTCGCACACTCCTTTTTGTTCGGCAATTTGAAATGCCACGCAGGATTGTTTTCCATAATCGAAACACCTTTTCCCTTTACGGTATGTGCAATAATGAGCTGGGGTTTTCCAACTTCATTCTTCCTTTCAAGGATTTTCATAAGAGCCGAAACATCATGACCGTCAACTTCAAAAACCTGCCAGCCGAACGCATTCCATTTTTCGTGCCAATTGTTCATACCGATTGTATTTGCAATGGAATCCATTTTCTGAATCTCATTCGCATCGAGAATGGCAACAAGATTATCCAGTTTGAATGCCGCCGCAGACATAGCAGCTTCCCACACGCTCCCCTCTTCAAGCTCACCATCACCCAAGATAACAAATGTCCGTGCAGGAGTTTTGTCAAGTTTCTGAGCCATCGCCATTCCAACGCCCATTGAAAGTCCATGACCGAGCGAACCGGTTGACGCTTCCACAAAGGGCATGTCTCGCATACACGGCTCGCCACCGATATGGCTTCCAGGTTTTAGATAGGAATGAAATTCGTCTTTTGAAAGAATGCCTTTGCTGCACAAAACAGCATAGAGGGCAAGCCCTGCATGACCTTTGCTCAAAATGAAATGGTCTCGCTCCTGAAGAATATTCTTACAATACAGCACGTACAGAATTTCAAGACACGAATAGCAAGAGGCAAAATGTGCCATACCTCCTGAAAAGCCTACCAGAAAGATTTCTTTTCGCAGATTTTTTAGGATTTCTGTATCATTCAAATTGCGTCACCTCGTCAGAATCAAGATTCAATCCACCGCAGAATGGCAGACAATCCAAGGTTTTCATTTCATCATCTGTAAGGGAAAAATCAAAAATTGCAAGATTTTCTTTGAGACGTGCCGGAGTTACCGATTTTGGAACAACAATGAAACCTTTCTGCACTGAATATCGCAGACAAACTTGAGCGGTCGATTTGTTATGCACCGCTGCAATTTTTGCAATCGTTTCATTCTGCAAAATCTGCCCGTTTCCAAGAGGACTTGAAGCTTGCATAACAACATTGTATTTCATGCACCAGTCAATCACGGATTTCACTTCGTCTGCATTCATTCCAGGGTGATATTCACTCTGCATTATCATGGGAAGTTGAGAGGCAATTTTTGAAAGTGAATCCAAATGTCTTTTCTTAAAGTTGCAGACTCCGATAGAACGTACAAGACCTGCTTTGTAGAGAGCTTCCATGCCACGCCACGTTTCTGCATTCAATTCTTCCCAATTTTCATGGAGTTTGGGTGATACAGGCCAGTGGACAAGATAGCTGTCGAGATAATCTGTCTTTAGCTTTTTCAGAGAAGCTTTGCATGCCTGCTGCACCTTTTCATAGCCTCGGCTCGTGTTCCAAACTTTGCTAGAAAGAACCAACTTGTTTCTTTCTAGCCCAAGGACATGAATTGCACGTCCGATTGACAATTCATTTGAATATGATGCAGCAGTGTCAATGAAAGAATACCCGAGCTGAACAGCATTCTTGATGACATCTAAAACAGTATCCCTATCAATAATCTGCCATGTTCCAAGTCCGACAATCGGAATGTGCATACCGTTTGAAAGCGTTTTACATTCCATCGGCTATGCCCCGTTTACCAGAATATACTTATTCATTTTTTCATAATTCGCAACAGACCGTTTCCATGTTGCATTTCCGGCAGAGTCCTCCGAAGTCTTTTCAAAGCCGAACTGTGCATAAAAATCCTTTACCATCCTGTTCTTTGCAGTAGGATAGTAGCAGCCGCGTATCTTTGCGACACCTCGTGTCCTGCACTCTGCAACAAGACAATCCATCATTGCATGTTCCATATCGCGTTTCAGGACGCGGCAGCTCATCAACCACAAATCAATGCAAAAAAGAGTTTCATCAGATTCATCCCGATGCCCAAACACTACCGAGACAACCCCGTTGTCACCAAACTTGTCTTCAAGCTTTCCGTACAGCGTGACATAATTTCCATCAGCGGCTATTCTTTCAATATCTGACTGCGTGCAGCGGAGTGTCGTCAGATTAAACTGATTGCTTTTGTTCGTGAGCTGTGCAATCCTGCTCATGTACATTGGAACAAAAGGTTTAATCTCCGCTTTCATTTCAAGAGAAAGAAGATACTGTCCATAATCTGCAAAATCAGCCTGTTGCTTTGCACGGTCCACATTTGCTTTATACATCTCATTACGGCTCAAATCATCGCACGAAAAGCCCGTAACCTCAAAATATCCGTTCCTGTCTATTACAGTAATGTAGTGTTCTGGCTCAGACATTTCGGGAACGGATATTCTTGAACCTATAGTTCCAGATATGCCGGAACGAACAATTTCCCTCTCGGCAGGATTATCATCAATGAATACCATTGAATCTGTTCCGATGTTCAAAACCTCGGCTGTTTCCAAAATATTTCTATCCTTGGGATTCCAGTTTGCCTTGACTACAATGAAGTCATCGGGTTTTAAGACACTGTCTGGTCTATTCAGTCCTGCAAGGGCATTTTCCTCATCGTTTTTAGAGTCTATTGAAAGAAGCACTCCCAAATCTTTGAGCGATTTCAGATAATTCTGAAATTCCGAATACAACTGTCCGACGCTTGTCTCCTGTCCAATCTCAATGTTTTCAACGCCATCGTCTCCGACCGTTCCGCCCCACAAAGTATTGTCCAAGTCGCAAACAACAGCCTTGCAGTTCCTTCCATAAATTGACTTTACGACATTTGCAAGATTAAATGCAAATTCCGGTATTGAGTCCATGCAGAGCGCATATTTGTACATGTGCCAGTAAAATGGGTCTGACCATTTTTGCAAGCCGTAGCACGAAGACATGTAGTCAACGTCATTTATATAGAAGTTTTCGTGGCTCTGGGCATATTCATAGAATTTCTGGTTCAAGCACGTCACAAAATTAAGGCGTCCATGCACATCCCACGCATCTCGGTTTCCCAGGAGACGGAAAAACGGCTTTTCAAAATTGTTCTGGATTATCGTGCACTTATATGTGCCAAACGCTTTCTGCCACATTGCTTCAAAATGCCCAAACTGCTCGGAAAGCATCGTTTCAATTGATTCTGGGGAATCCTTCACAGTAGGAAACCTTTTTATGTTTCGACCAGTCGTATGAACAAAAATAATATCCGGCTTAAATTCAACAAGCTTCGGATTATCGAACATTATGTCATTCCAATACTGTTCGTATTCGCTTTCGTAGAATTCCGCCTTAATTCCGTAATTTAAAAGGAACAGGTCAAGAATCTCAATGATGTCACGAGTCGTAGATCCTCCGAGAACGGCTATCCGCTTGCAAAGAGGGCGTGTTCCTGAAACATCAATTTCTTTCAGCAGTTCCTTCTTGATGGCTTTTCGCTTTTTGAGGATAAAAGCATTATCAAATGGATAGTTTAGATATAACAATTTGAGACCTCTTGATTACGCAGTTATAACAAATAACACAAAATATAATAGTCAATATTAAGTAAAAATTCAATAGCAATACTCAAATTTAACTATTATGAAAATATGGGTTTCAAGGAAAATCTAAAAGCAGAGCTTTCTTATCAAAACATTCTCGTAAAAGAACTGGCCCTAAAGTCGGGCATAAGCAAGCGGACAATAGATAATTACCTTAGAGACAAACATTCAGAACCCACGGCAGAAAATGCAGTAAAAATAGCACGAGTCCTTGGTGTTTCGGTAGAGTACCTTGTCACGGGTGATGTTCATGCAAAAGAAAATGGTGCAGGCTCAAAGCAAAGCACAGACATTCGCAAAATTCAGAAAGAAGCATCAGACCTAACTCCTGAAGCACGGCTCATTATTCTCGATTTGATTGATTCCCTGAAAACAAGGCTTCAATAAACCTCGGTTTCCTTTTTCCACCAGTTACACTTCACATACCTATGCACGCAAAACAATGTCTCCAAGAAACTGAAAACCATTCTCTTTTTTCTACCATGCAATAGAATTACATGATATACTGTATATATTGCAGTTTCACAACTCATCACATTGCTACAGGATGGTTTACCATGCACAGACATGCAAAAACAAAGCAGTTTACATTCATCGGCATGTTTTTTTTGCTGACAGCCTTAATGCCCAGTACATACATTCCATATGCAGATGCTCAGCAGAATACGCATGTATCAGCAATAGAATATACTGTTGACCAAAGCTATCTGGAGGATTTTGTCCGTAAAAGCTGGGACACCTCGGATGGACTGCCCGGCATGACCATTACAGCCCTCATACAGGATTCCAAAGGATACATCTGGATCGGCACCTACGATGGTCTTGTCCGCTTTGATGGCGTTGAATTTACCGTATACTGCCGTTCAACCGATGAAAAATATGACTTTGCTTCCACCCGTTCCCTCATTCAGGATTCCAAAGGAAATTTATGGGTAGGCCACAATGACGAAGGCATTACGCGCATTGCACCCGACGGAACGCTTACAAAATTTACGACAGAAAACGGCATTACAAACAACAAGGTCAATGCACTCTGCGAGGACAAAGACGGCAACATCTGGGTAGGAACATCAGCAGGATTCTGTTACATTACTCCATACGAAAATGTCTTCATGCCAGAAGGACTAACGGAAGACGAACTTACAAAAGCAATCGTCAAGCAACTGTACTGTGACAGCAACGGACGTGTATGGGCCACAACCGAAACCACAGACTGCTATGTCTGTGAAAACAAGCGGGCAAAAAGATTTGAAGGAATCACCTCACTGGAAAATCCTGCAATATACTCCGTATCACAAGACAAAGACGGTGCTTTCTGGTTTACAGGAGATCCCGGTTTCATAGTCAGAATCAAAGACGGCGAAGAAAGCTTGTTTTCCTTTACCCCTGAAGGATTAAACTGTCTTATCGTCAATTCAGTCCTTCAGGACAGATTCGGCAACTACTGGATTGGATCTGATGCAGGAATCATGATACTCCACGACAACACATGCTCATACTACAACACGCAGAACGGACTTGCCGACAATGTCATTACGCACATGCTCGAAGACTCAGAAGGCAACATTTGGATTGGATTGAACCGCGGAGGGCTGCAAAAGCTCAGCATTGGAAAATTCCGTACAGTGCAGATGGACACAAGCGTAAATTGCATTTGCGAAGACAAATTCCGAAACGTTACGTGGATTGGAAATGATACAGGGCTTCTGTGCTACAAGGACAACCATTTTATTGAAAACGCCATAACCAAACAATGCCAGAACATGAGGGTTCGTCATGTCGGAATGACAGCAGACGGAGAACTGCTCGTTTCGTCCTATTCAAAAACACCGCAAATTAGGGTTACAACAGACGGAACGATAACGAAATGGTCTGTCGAAGACGGCATTCCGACAGGCAAAGGACGCATTGCCATAAAAATTGCAAATGGAGACTATTACATAGGAACTCCCCAAGGTCTTTCCATAGTCCACCATAAAGACGGACACATATCAACGCTTACGCGCGATGACGGCTTTACAAACCATTACATTATGTGGCTGTATGAAGACAGTGAAGGCTGTGTATGGGTAGGAACAAATGGAGGCGGAGTATTCATTCTGAAAGACGAAACAATCATCAGGCACTACTCTACAGAGGATGGCCTTGCAGGAAATGTCGTCTTTAAGATTCTCAATCAAAATGGACACATCTGGATAGGCACAGGAACAGGACTTTCCAGATATATGGAAGAAACTGATACATTTGTCAACTTCAACTCCCAGACAGGACTGGGAACGGACAGCGTTTTCCAGATGATTTGCGATGATGAAGGCCTTGTATGGATGACAAGCAACAAAGGCGTTTTCTCAGTTCCCTATTCGGAAATGGAAGAAGTTATTGCAGGAGACCGAAAAAAAATCTCTGCCAGATACTACGGGGCATCCGATGGACTCATCACCAGTGGAGTTACATCAACATCACTGTCTGCCAAAGACTCCAGCCGCAGGATATGGTTTACTCTTACAGACGGATTTGCAATCTTTGACCCCAAAAAAGGCACCATGAACAAAAGCGCCCCTAGAATCGAAATACAGAATTACTTCATAGACAGTACGGCCTACGATTACCATGGTGAAACCATAATCCTTGCACCATCAGCAAAGCGATTGAGCATCAAGTACACAGGAATGAGCTTTATTTCATCAGACAGCATGAGGTTCCGCTACAAGCTGTCTGGCTTTGACAATGACTATTCAGAATGGACCACAACGCGAAACGTATCTTACACAAACCTAAAGCCAGGCACATATCAGTTTACGCTCATTTCCCAAAACAGCGATGGTATTCAGGGAGAACCATCCTTGCCCGTTACGATAATAAAGAGACCGTACCTGTGGCAGCGTCCGTGGTTTCCCATTGTCATCGGTTTGATTATAGCCGCCTTGATATTCCTGAAAATACATTCCATGCGCATGTATCAGCATGTACTGGAACAAAAGGTTGATGAACGCACAAGGGAACTGAAGCGTGCAAACGAAAAGGCAGAGAGCCTTCTGCTGAACATCTTTCCTGCCGAAGTCGCAAATGAATTGACGGATCACCCAGAACGCACCATAGCAAAAAAATATCCGAATGCAACGGTGCTTTTTACCGACATCGTGGGCTTTACCAAGATGAGCGGTTCCATGAGTGCCGAAAAGGTTGTAACCATGCTGAACAGGCTCGTTTCAAAATTTGATGAGAGGGCAAAGCGCGAAGGCATAGAAAAAATCAAGACTATCGGTGATGCATACATGGCTGCAACAGGACTTGTCGAAGAACGTTCAGAAGGAACTGCCGAAAAGATGATCCGCTTTGCCAAAGGCTTGCAGCAGGACGTAGACATCTTTAACGAAACGTGGGAAACAAACATACAGATACGCATCGGCATCAATACGGGTGACCTCGTAGCCGGTGTCATTGGAAAATCAAAGTTCATCTACGATATTTGGGGCGACACGGTAAATGTCGCAAGCCGCATGGAAAGTACGGGGCTGCCCATGAAGATTCACGTAAGCCAAGCAACGTATGAGCAGACAAAGGACAGTTTTTCCTATGGTGAAAGCATTGAAGTCGAAGTAAAGGGAAAGGCAAAATGAATACCTATTTCCTGTCATAACGGCAAGAACTTGCAGTACAGTACAGTACAGTTCCGAACTATCGTACTATCCTAGACAAAACGAACATTATAAATTATTCTTTAAGACATGACATCTCGAAAACTCACATTCGAGACTTTTTCGAGATGCCATCGCGTTTAAAACCGCTAAATTGAATGGTTTTAATCATTGCAATTTCAAAGTTACCTCGAAATCCTGAAGGTTTTAGAGGCTCACGCAAGGGGATTTACATGAACTACGGTTTCTTTGACGATGAAAATAAAGAATATGTCATTACGCGTCCTGATACTCCACAGTCATGGAGCAATTACCTTGGCTCAACGGAATACGGAGCAGTCATAACAAACAATGCCGGCGGCTATGGCTTTTACAAGTCAGGTGCCCGCGGACGATTCATGCGCCTGCGCTTTAATGCGGTTCCAATGGATCAACCGGGAAGATACTTTTACATACGGGACAACGACTCAAAAGACTATTGGTCTGCATCATGGCAACCTGTAGGCAAAAAGCTTGACCTGTACAAAAGTGAATGCAGGCACGGAACAGCCTACACTGCCATTACATCATCATATTCAGGCATTACATCTGAAACACTCTATTATGTTCCCCTTGGACAGACATTTGAATACTGGCGGATCAAGCTCACGAACACAACAGACAAAACAAGAAACCTTAGCACATTCAGCTACTGCGAGTTTTCAAACCAATGGTCCACTGAACAAGACCTTGTAAACCTGCAGTACTCCCTCTTCATTACAAAGGGAGAATTCAAGGACAACATGCTGGGCATCTCGATTCACGACAACTTTCTGAAGCAGAATCCAGACCAGAAAGTGCAGGTCGGTGGGGATGTTTCCATGAACACATGGATGACACTCATCGGTGCCGACATATCAGGCTATGACACAAACAGAGAAGCCTTTATCGGAACATACGGAAGCTACAAAGAACCTCAGGTTCTGGAAAACGGAACTTGTACCAATTCCAATGTCTATGGAGATTCTGGCTGCGGAACGCTTCAGGCAAACATAACGCTGCAGCCGGGCGAGTCAAAGGAGATAATGATTATGCTCGGCATTGGCAGTGCAGACACGTATGGAAAGAAAACCGTTGCAGAATTCGGCACGATTGCAAGAGCAAAAGAAGAACTGACCAAGCTCAAAAACAGCTGGCACTCAAAGCTGAACAGCTTTATCGTAAACACTCCCGATGCAGACATAAACCACACCATCAACATGTGGGGACTGTACAACTGCATCATTACGTTTGCATGGAGCCGTGCAGCATCACTGGTATACAATGGAGAGCGCGATGGCCTTGGCTTTAGGGATTCCGTTCAAGACATTCTAGGTGTTGCAGCTGCAATTCCAGAAGAAGCAGAAGAAAGGATGATTCGCATGCTCAGTGGACAAGTTTCAAGCGGAGGAGCAATTCCCGTTATCCGAACAGACCACAATCCAGGACACGAAAATCCACCGAAAGAAGAAGAATACCGCTCCGATGACTGCTTGTGGTTCTTTAATGCAGTACCTGCATACATTGCAGAAAGTGGCAAATTTGACTTATACAACAAAGTTGTCCCCTATGCAGACAAAGGACAGGCTACGGTATACGAACACCTTAAACAGGCTTTACTGTTCAATCTAAACCACATGGGCAAGAATGACCTGCCGTGTGGACTGCTTGCAGACTGGAACGACTGCCTTAAGCTCGGCTACCACGGGGAAAGCCTTTTCGTTGCCTTCCAGCTTCGCCTTGGACTTACCACGTATGCAGACATTTCACAGCGGCTTGGCAAGCAGTCAGAAAAAGACTGGGCACTTCAGATTCGAGACAAGCTTGACAAGGCCATCCAAAACACTTGCTGGGACGGTTCGTGGTGGATATGGGCAATTGGCGAAGACGGCACGGTATACGGAACAAAAACGTATGAAGAAGGACAGGTATATTTTAACACCCAAGTATGGTCAGTACTGTCGGAAGCAGCCACAATGGAACAGGCACAGCAGTGCATGCAGACCGTAAAGGAAAAGCTTGCAACTCCGTATGGACTGATGCTGTGCATGCCTCCGTTTGTAAAGACAAGTGTAGACGTTATGCGTGCCGTTGTGTTTAATCCCGGCATCAAGGAAAACGCAGGCATATTCAACCATACGCAAGGATGGGGCATTATTGCAGAAGCAATGCTTGGCAATGGCAACAGAGCCTACGAGTACTGCAAGGCGGCGCTCCCTGCTGCATACAACGACAAGGCAGAGATTCGACAGAGCGAACCGTATGTTCAGGGACAGACGACCTACTCCATCTTCAGCCCTCGCCCAGGAAACACCCGAACATCATGGCTTTCTGGTGCAGCCACATGGTCATACTACAGCCTGACGCAATACATTTTGGGCATCCGTCCGCAATACGAAGGCATGATGATAGACCCGTGCATTCCGGACTCATGGGATGGCTTTACCGTACAAAGAAAATTCAGGGGCAAGCTCCTGAACATTACCGTACAAAATCCAAACCATGCATGCAAAGGAGTATCATCGCTCACCGTCAATGGCAAGACAATTTCAGGCAATGTCATACCAGCAGAACTTCTCAAGGACACAAATGACATTGTTGCCGTCATTGCAGGCACCCCGTCTGAAACTAACTCGTATAAAACAGCAGCAGTACAACGGCTGTAGCAAACACGGCAACGAGCATTTCAGGAGCCTCCATGACCGAAATTGAGTTAAAGGCTCATGTCGATGACAGGACAGCCCTTATAGAAGTACTTGATGCAAAGGCTTCGTATAAGGGCAGAGTCATGCGTGACGATGAGTACTACGGAAAATCTGTACACGATACTCACAAAATACGGATAAGGAAAGAAATCTGTGATGAAAAAAATGGCACAGGAAAAGAAACCTTTCTAATCACATACAAAAGAAAGGAAATCCGTACAGATGCAGAGGGAACGGCTGTCGAAGTAAATGACGAGAAGGAATGTTCCGTGTCATCGACAGATGCACTCAAAGCATTCCTGACAGATACGGGATATTCTGTTCAGCTTAAAAAGCATAAGGATGTAATGGACTGGGAGCTTTGCATTCCTGCACATGAGCTTCTTCCAGAACCCCTGACGGCAACCTTTGAGCTGTGTGCAGTGCCTCCGCTCGGTGACTTTCTGGAAATAGAAATTCTTTCACCCCGTAATGACGAGGAATCTGTCGCCAAAGTCCACAAAAGACTCGAAGAACTGCTGGAACTGACAGGCATTCCAAAAAGCAAGATAGAAAAACGTTACTACAGCGAAATGCTTAGGGCGACAGAGCAATAGACAGGCTGAACAATGAAAATCACCCCTCACATCTTTAAAAGCTATTCTGCAATAACATCATGGGTATAGTATTTAGGAACCGCTCAAAACTAAAGTCTTAGAGGTTCCCATTTACCATATCTTTATGCTATACTTTGCAATTATCTTTAACAATAGTTTTGAGGGATTTATATGTTTAACAGAGCAGCATACAAAAACATTGCAAAAAAGCAGTTGGCAGGCAGATGGGGAACTCCCATTCTCGCAACAATTCTCACATTCATCATTACGTCAGCACTGAGTGCAACCATTCCAGTCGTTGCATTCTGTGCAGTTGCCGTACTCGGCATGGCAAATACGTACTTATACGTTACACTTTCCCATACGAAAGAAAAACAGCCGTTTTCTACATTCATACAGGGATTTTCCTTCTGGCTGAACGGCATTTTAAGCATGCTGTGGTTCATGCTGTGGACAATCCTGTGGGCATTGTTTTTTTTCATTCCCGGAATCGTAAAAGCCTATGCATATTCCCAAATGTTCTTTATCATTGCAGAATCTCCTGACATGGATGTTCGCACGGCAATGAATTTGAGCAAAAAGATTACAAAGGGTCACAAAATGGATTTGTTCATCTTGGATCTAAGTTTTCTTGGATGGCTGATACTTTCCAGCTGTACGTGCGGCATCCTGCTGCTGTGGCTCACACCATACATGAACATGACAAAAATCAATGCCTATCACAGCATCAAG
>JAFVDR010000218.1 GCA_017476165.1 Treponema sp.
AAAAGCTGAAGAACTGGTAACTGATGATGTCGTTACCGCAAAATACACTAACAGGACATGAAATGTTTGAGACATAAAATGTCTGTGACCATTTCATGTCAGGGACATTTTATGTCCTCATCATCAGTTTCTGTTTTTTAGTAGTGGAATGCCGATCCACCTATGAATTCTCGTATGATAGACTGCGTAGGAACAGAGGTCGCAGGAATTGTCGAGAAATTGCTGAGGAATTGCAGCAGATGACTTGCTTCGCTGTACTCCTTTTGAAGTGGTGTAACACAGCGCAGGAGCGGATCTGCATATACCTTCAAAACAGGAATTTCATAGTCAAGGGCTGTATTCAACATGGCATCTGCATTGTTCTGGAACGGGAAGATGTGAAGCCGTTCGCCTTTCTGAACATTATCCCACATTGCAATGGTATCTGCAGCACTCTTTCCCCTAAACTGTGCATCGCGCACAATGCGCCTGATAAGGCGGTTGTCACTTGTTGGAATCCTGTTGTGGTCATCAAGATTCAACTGAGTAAGGGCAGAAAGATAAATCTTGAACTTTTTATCAGCAGGAACAAGTGGCGTAAGCTTGTCATTCAAACCGTGAATTCCTTCCATGACCAATATGTCATTTGGTTCTAGAACCATTTCATCGCCTTTGAAATAGCTTAGCCCCTTGTGAAAGTCGTAAGACGGCACTTTTATGGCTTTTCCTGCAAACAAATCAACAAGATTCTGATTGAGCATTTCAACATCAAGTGCTTCAAGACATTCATAGTCATAATTGCCGTTTTCGTCTCGAGGTGTTCTGTCCCTGCTCAAATAGTAATTGTCAAGCCCAATTACTTTTGGTCTGTATCCAAGAGCCTGCAACTGCAATGCAAGCTTTTTGCTTGTCGTGGTTTTTCCAGAAGAAGATGGACCTGCAATCAATACAACCCTGACACTGTTCTTTTCGTGAATTTGGTCGGCAATGTCAGAAATACATTTAGTCTGCAGTGTTTCGGTAATGTTGATGAAATCATTTACCTTTCTGTCATGAATAAGTTCATTCAATGAAGCTGCCGACGTTACGTTCAGCCTCTTTCCCCAATTCTTGTATCTGTTGTAAATTTCGAAAAGCTTTGGTTGATCCTTGAACTCTGTCAAAGCATTTGGATTTGCATGTGTAGGAAAACGCAGCAAAAAACCTTCTTTATAAAGGACTAGGTCAAATACCTTCAGTACACCCGTATTGCAAACTAAAGGACCAAAGTACAAATCTGAAAAATCTTCCAACTGATTCACCCGAATGCGTGCAGGGCAACGGTAATTCAACTGTTTTCTTGTTTCAATAAGGCCGAGCGTTTCAAAGAGCGAGCACGCTTCTTGATACGAAATGAAATCTGCAGAAATGATCGCATCTGCGTCAATGATACGCTTCATTTCTTGTTTCAATGCGTCAAGGTCTTTTTGAGACAAGGATTTGCCGTTTTCAATTGTATAATAATAGCCGTATCCAAGGCTATGACCGACAAGGAGTCTTGCTCTAGGAAAAAGATGATGAGCTGCTGTTGCAAGAACAAAACAGAGCGAACGTCTGTAAATTTCAGCACCTTCTACCGTATTGTCATAGATAGGCTCAATGTATGCGGAAATATTGACAGAACTATAAAGGGAACTGATTTCATTGTTGACTTTAACGGCGAGGATGGTATGCTCCTTGCTGTCAAACCGATTCATCAGCGTAATTGGAGTAACCTCATTTTCTGCTTCCATTGTAGAATTATCTGGAAATGTTAATGTTATTTTCTTCATACTCCCTATATTATAAGCCATTTTTTCTATATTTCAAGGAAATATTTTTCATCGGAAATTGTGCTTTTGGCAATAGGGGAATGAGGGGGTGACAATAAGTCAATGTGACTCTTGACAGCAACAGGCTTGTACATGCTATGATAAAGGACATCGCGAAAAAAACACTTTCGAAACTTTTTCAAGGTTTTCTGAAAGTTCTTGAAACAGAGATGAGGAGCATGAATATGTATAAAGCAGATGAAAAACGGTACGAAAAGATGAAGTATTTGCGCTGTGGAAAAAGTGGACTCTTGTTTCCGCGCATCAGTTTGGGACTTTGGCATAATTTTGGTTCTGTAGATAGATATGAAAACATGAAGCAGATGCTCTTTACAGCCTTTGATGCAGGAATTACGCACTTTGATCTTGCAAATAATTATGGTCCTGTACCTGGCAGTGCTGAATCCAATTTTGGACGTATTTTGCATGAAGAAATGAAAATGTATCGCGATGAAATGATAATATCTACAAAG
>JAFVDR010000219.1 GCA_017476165.1 Treponema sp.
ACGAGCTTCTTGGACAATTGGCAATGCAAATGGCTTTTCAAAAACGGAGGAAACGGAATGATAGGATTAATTGGACGCATTTTAAGCATTTCAGGCACGTATAAAGGCCGGATATACGGTGCATTCATCTTCTCCTTTTTCAAGGGAATGTTGATGAAAGTCCCCATCATGCTCATGTATTGCATTGTATCTTTGTTTATAGACGGCACAATTTCTACGCGCATCTGTACGTATGCTGCTGTGGCTCTTGTTGCAAGCGTTGTTCTTCAGGTTGCCTTTCAGTATCTTGCCGATTTTCTGCAAAGCGGTGCGGGGTACCTGATATTTTCCGATATGCGCATGAAACTGGGCGAACACCTGCGTCATTTGCCCATGGGGTATTTTACGGAGGGAAACATCGGAAAAATCAGTTCAGTCCTTTCAACGGACATGGTATTTATAGAAGAAAACTGCATGATGACGATTGCCGACATGATGAGCTATTTGTTTTCCGAAGCCATAATGGTTTTGTTCATGTTCTTTTTTGATGTACGTCTGGGAATCGTTTCCTTTGCAGTTGCCTGTGCAATGCTTTTCTTGGGCAGAGCCATGAAATCCAGTACGCTCCGCCATTCTGATGAACGCCAGGAAGCTTCGGAAGTGCAGACTGAAGCAGTTTTGGATTTTGTAGAAGGTATTGGCATCATAAAGACATACAATCTGTTGGGCGACAAGTCTCGGGAACTGACAGATAGTTTTGAAAAGAACTGCAAGGTGAACTTGGATTTTGAAAATGGACATGCTCCGTGGCAGACAGGGGTAAACCTTATCTATGCTGTTGGAACGGTACTCGTACTTGCCGTTTCATCTCTCTTTTACATTACAGGAGAAATACCACTTGTGTTTTTCGTAGGCATGCTGCTCTTTCTTTTTGATTTGTTCATTCCGATGAAATCATTCTACGGACAGATAGCACGTCTTACGGTCATGAACTCCTGTTTGGACAGAATCGAATCTCTTTTTGCAGAAAAGGAACTTGACGACAGCGGAACGGATTCTTTGCGGGAAAATGACAATGCTCCAGAAATAGAATACAGGAACGTGACGTTTGCATACAATAAGAATGACGTGCTGAAAGACATTTCGTTTACGGCAAGAAAGAACGAAATGGTTGCCCTTGTTGGTCCTTCGGGGAGTGGAAAATCAACTGTTGCAAATCTCTTGACGCGCTTTTGGGACATACAGTCCGGAGAAATTCTGGTGAAGGGAACTGATATCCGAAAGCTTCCGCTTGCAACGCTCATGAATCAAATGAGTGTCGTTTTTCAGCGAGTATATCTTTTTCAAGACACCGTATATAACAACATTGCGCTTGGACGCCCTGATGCAAGCCGTGAGGAGGTTGAAGAGGCTGCAAAAAAAGCGTCTTGCTACGACTTTATAATGGAGTTGCCGAATGGATTTGACACTGTGATTGGTGAGGGTGGGGCTTCTCTTTCTGGCGGACAGGCTCAAAGAATCTCCATCGCAAGATGCATTCTAAAGGATGCTCCCATTGTTGTCCTTGACGAAGCTACCGCAAGTGTTGATGCCGATAACGAAAGCTGCATTCAGTCTGCAATATCACAGCTGTGCAGGGGAAAAACGCTGCTTGTCATTGCCCATCGGTTGCACACGATTGCCGGTGCAGACAAGATTCTTGTCATAAACGACGGGCGGATTGCAGAGTCTGGAACGCATGAACAGCTGATGGCTCGACAGGGAATGTACTGCACGATGGTGACAAAACGGGCGATGCAGACAGGGTGGAAGAATTAAGTGCCCTCTTTTTCTTTCTGTTGGCAGTCCTCGGTTTTGGGTGTATAATCCGTGTATGGAAATCAGAGAATTGACAAAAGATGACGTTGCATCTCTCATTGAGCTGTATGTTCAGCTGGATGAAAAAAGCAAAACCCTTACTTGCGAAACATCGCGTGCCGTGTGGGAAAACAGCATCGAAAACAACAGGAACATCATCTATTATGGCGCAGTAGAAAATGGACAGGTGGTCTCCACCTGTTATTGCGCCATCATTCCGAACCTGACGAACAACGGCAAGTCCATTTGTTTTGTCGAAAATGTTGTGATGCACAAGGATTTTCGAAAGCGTGGACTTGCAAAACAGGTGATTCAAAAAGCAATTGACACAGCCCGTGAACGCAACTGCTACAAAGTAATTCTCATGAGCAACTGTGCAAGGACAGAAGCCCATCAGTTTTACGAGCATCTGGGATTTCGCAGCGATACAAAAAAAGCGTTTGACCTTCGTCTTTCATAATGGTATTGATACCGTCCACTTTTCCAACACCTGCACGGGATAGTATGAGAGCTTTGCCTTTCGCAGTCCCTCTATGCCCAAATCTTCTTCGCGGTTGATGAATTCCGTTTTGACATTTTTCGCAAACTCGTTGTTGATGACGGCGTAGCCTCCGTTGCGGGCAAAAGGAGAGATGCATTTTTCAAAATGCACGTTTGTAACGTTAGTGCTCAAAAGGCTTGCAATGCAGAATGCCACAGGCTGCCCTGAAACAAAAAGAACTCCCCCACTCATTCCGCATGAATTTGCAAATGTGTCAAAGTGTTCCAATGCACAAAAGATTATGTTTCGTTCTACAAGCAAATCGTCATGAGTACCTGCTTCTGTTTTGCCTGTATCGGAATTTTCCGAGAGCCAAGATTCTTCAATGTTGCGCACGGCGGCACAGTTTTCTTTTGTCAGCGGCTCATAGGTGCAGTCCGGATAGTTGTTGTGAAACTGATGGATATGGTTGCGCTTGCGGCTGTATTTTTTTCCAGCAAGGCCTGCCAGATGTTCCGTGCGGTACAGGTAGTCTCCTGATTCAGGTGTAGCCGTTGCACGTGCATTGGGGTATAGTGTCAGAAGAATGTCTTTTTCTTCGGACAGGATGTTTGCAAAGACAATGCTTTTGCCGCCGTGCGGATTATTTCCGCTGTGGGTGGCATTGTCCACCAGCTTTGCTACGGCATCGGAAACGGCACGTTTGTCGCCTTTTGTGTTGTGTGGAAAACCGAACACGGATGGACTGTCCATCGTCTTTCCGGCTGCAGAATAGGTCTCGTAAATCCAGTCACCTTCTATGGCAATGAGGGAATGGAATTTCTGTTCATACAAAACGGAATTGACGGCACTGTAATTGTTTGCAAAAAAATCATTGCTGACTGCGCAGGTGTGGAGAGCCTGTATGTGGGAAAAGCTTGTTTTCTGCCAGTTCATGAGTGCATTCCTTCCGTTGCAAGATGGCTGTCAATGTATGCAATGAAATCTTTTCTGACAATGGCATCCTTATGTTGCCTGTACCAGTTGTATGATTGTGCCAATCCGTCTTTTAGGCTTGTCGTGTGCGAAAGCAGTGCTTGCTGTAATGTTACATCGAGCTTGTATTCATAATCGTAAAAAGGAAAGTAATTCCTTTGTTCAATGGCTGCCGTTACGTTCTGTACGTTTAGGGGAACGCCCACAGCCTCGTAGCACAGGCACACCCAGTCTCGGGCTAAAACACTCTCGCTGTTGCCTACGTTCAGAATGTGTTGCTGAGGACGTGTGTCGAGTATGGTCTGGATGATTCTGCACAAGTCTTCGATGTAAAGGAATTGCAGTTGCAGTGAACCGTCTTTGGGCAGGTAAAACGTCCGTCCCTTTTCTGCACATTCAAACACAAAAGCTTCCCTGTACAGATTGTTCATTGGACCGTACAGATAGGGAGGTCGTAGGATGTATGCATCTTTCATCCGAGAAAAAAGGTATTCTTCTGCTTCTATTTTATGTGTGCCGTAGTCTTTCCAGATGCTGTTTTTCCCTGTCAGGGCACTTTCCTTGAATGGTTGCGGAAGTGTTTCTGGATATACGGCACTGCTGCTGATAAAAACATACATGGGGGACTTTTCTGCTGCAAGTGCATCCAGCAGGTTTTGCACTTCTTCTTTTGTATAGGCAGTGTCGATGACAATGTCAAAAGAGTGTCCGTTGAGTGCAGAGCCAAGATTGTGTCTGTCCGCTTGAATGAGCGTCGAATGTTCCGGCTGCGGACGGGTGTTCCTGTTCAAGACAAATACGTCAAATCCGAGGTGAGCAAAGTATGATGCAATATATTTGCTTACAAAAACAGTTCCGCCGGTAACAAGCATCTTTTTCATAGAGTTTTTCCTCCTATTGCAAAGCCCTTTTGAAAATGAAGGTTTCGTATGCGCCGCCGTTGTGGCGGAACGGTTCATAGACACCTTTCTGCACCAAGGTAAAGCCGTGCGTTTCGTACCACTGCCAGTTGCACTCGCAGTCAGTCCACAGGTACAGGTGCTTCCATCCTTCGTTGCTCAGCTGCTTGCACAGACTGTCCAGGATTGCAGAACCCGTACCCGGCATGATGCTTACAAACAGAGACAGCTTGATGTCTGTCCTGTCCATCAAGCTGAACGTTCGTTCGTCCATCATTGTCAGATATGTGCGACTCATGTCCGATGCTTTTTTCAGATTGTCTGGAAACGGTGCTGACGCTGCTGTAAACCATTCTTCTGCACAGTTCCTGTCTCCCTTACGCATAAAAAAAGCTGCTGCAAGAAACCTTCCGCTTTCGTCTACCAGTTGAAAGCGGTAATCATTGTCTGCAATATTGTTCCGCACTATATATTCGACAGAGAACTTCTTGAAGCGTTCATCTCCTATGGGCGGACTCCATAGGGGGGCAACCCTTTCAATGATAAGCGGCAAATTGTTCATGGTAAAACTCTGTATGTTCGTGTTGTGCAGCATGTATATTCCTGTTGTGCCAAGCGTGGCTTTAATGCTGTTCCGAGCCCTGTCGTTTTTGAACAGCATTGTTCTATTATCTTACTTTAATTCTTGCGAAAAGGCTAGCTGTCTATTCTCCTGCAGGAATTGATTTGTATTGACACCCTTTCCTTAATGTCTACAAGATGCCGCTTGGCATTTACCGCTTGTATGTTACCAATACCGATTCACCGCTTACACTTTTGTGGCTTGCAAAACAACATCACCCGGCTCTTTTTGCGGACATAAACATGGATGATGAAATAAGAAATTACTATAAGGAGTTTTACCGCATTGATCTAACTGATGACGATATCCGTGAAATCTATACGC
>JAFVDR010000220.1 GCA_017476165.1 Treponema sp.
ATTATTTTAAAAAAAATGCCTCAGAACTTGGAAAGCAAATTTCTGTATTCTTAAAAGAAAACAACGTATGCTGTTCAGAAATTGTATATGACGGGAACTGTGTAAAGGATTCTGGTGTTGCGGTGTCCTTCGAAGGCTACGATTTTGTCATAACGCTAGGTGGAGATGGTACGGTTCTTTTTGCGTGCCGGGGATGTGCTCCTCTTGGAATTCCTGTGTTTGCCATTAATCTTGGAGAATTTGGTTTTTTAGCCTGTGTTCAAGTGTCGGAATGGAAGCAACGGTTGTCTGACTTCTTGCAGGGAAAATGTTGCATCAGCGAACGTTTTTTGATTCAGGCAGAGGTGATGCGTAAAGGAAAAACGGTATTCATTACATCTGGAATGAATGACATTGTTATTTCGAGTACGGCTTCTTCACGGTTGATAAACTTGAATGTAGCCTATAAATGGGCTTCATTGGGTGCCTTTAAGGCCAACGGGCTGATTGTTTCCAGTGCGACGGGGTCAACTGGTTATTCTGCGGCAGCTGGAGGTCCTATTGTAGAACCATCTCTTGCAACAATGCTTCTTACTCCGATAAGTTCTTTCAGTCTTTCTGCCCGACCTCTTGTTTTTGGACGCGATGGGGAACTTGCAATTACAATACTGCCGTCTCGTGTGGAAGTCGGACTTTCTGCAGATTGCCAAATAGACTATGCGTTGCAGTCTGACGATACGGTTATACTTAAGATTCCTGAATATAAGGCATATTTAATTTGTTCTGAACAGGAGAAATTTTATGCAGCATTGCAGAGCAAGTTGAATTGGTCGGGAGGTCCTCGTGCTTGAAGAACTTGATGTAAAGAATTTTGCATTAATAGATAGTGCACACATAGATTTAAAAAATGGTTTTACTGTGTTGAGTGGTGAAACTGGTGCTGGCAAATCTATTTTGATAGGAAGCCTTGTTTTTTTGCTTGGCGGCAAGTCTGGCATGGAACTGATTCGCTCTGGATGCCATGAGGCATTAGTAGCTGGAACTTTTTCTGTTGAATCTCAGGCTGCAAGGGACTGGCTTTCTGATCGCGGTATAGAAATCGAGGAAAACTCAATTATGCTTCGTAGAGTTATACGTGATACTGGTAAAACATCATCTTGGATAGGTTCTGTCCCTGTAACGAAAGCTGATGTCGTTGACTTTGCTTCGTATTTGGTTGACATTCATGGACAGCATGAACAGCAGTCATTAATGAAGATTTCTGAACATCGACGATATCTGGACATTTACGCAGGCATTACTGATGAAGTGAGTGCTTTTTCAGATCTATATAACCAGCTTGTTTCAAAAAGAAGAGCTATGGATCATTTTTATTCTACAGAAGCAGAACGCAAGCATAAGGTTGAAATGCTGACCTTTGCCGTGAATGAAATTGATGATGCAAGACTGAAGCCTAATGAAGATACTGAATTGGAGTCTGAGGAAAATCGGTTGGCATCGTTTGAAAAGCTATACTGAGATTGTGAAGAAATCAGAACTCTATTTGCTGGGGGAGATGAATCTACGGGACTCATTTCTATCTTGAAGCGGCTGAATTCTGTTGTTTCCCATGCAGGGGAACTGGATGGGAAACTGTCGGAACTTTCTTCTCGAATTCAGACGTCATTTTATGAGCTGTCAGATATTTCCGATGACTTTTCGAGATATACGGACTCATTGGTTTTTGATCCCGAACGGCTTGCATTTGTTCAGGATAGATTGGAAACTATATATAAACTGAAGAAAAAGTATACATCCGGCATCCATTCTGGAATTTCAGAGGTTATTGCCTATGCAGATGAAGCTCGTAAAGAACTTGAAGAACTTTCAGGCATGATGGAAGACCGGTCGGACTTGGAGTTGCAGATAAAGGCTCTCGAAGAACAAGTGTATGCAAAGGCACGGAGTCTTCATGAAAAGAGAAAGGCTGCTGCGGCTGTAATGTCTGGAAAAATTGAAGAAATCCTTGCAAAACTGGGCATGAAAGGTGCCGAATTCAGTGTGCATATTGTAGAAAAACCGGGGTCGGAGCTATCACAGAAATGCAGTCAGTTTGGAATGGATGATGTGGAATTTTTAATTCGTACTAATCTTGGTTCTTCATTGATGCCTCTCACAAGGATTGCTTCCGGTGGTGAATTGAGCCGTGTCATGCTTGCACTTAAGACAATATTGAGTGATGCAGATACTGTTGGAACTCTTATTTTTGACGAAGTTGATACTGGTGTCGGTGGTGAAATTGCAGTCAGTATAGGCGAGCATTTGAAAAAACTTTCAAAAAAGAAACAGGTTTTGTGTATAACGCATCTTGCCAGTATTGCAGTTTATGCCGATAATCAAATTAAAATACAGAAAGGTGTTGCTGGTAATACAACGTCTACTAATGTATTCCCTGTAGAAAATCAGGAGCGCATAAAGGAAATAGCACGAATGCTTTCTGGTGACGCAACATCCACAGAATCTTTAGAGCATGCAGCTGCAATGCTTCATAAATTTGGAGGAATGTGATGGCAACAAGTTCAGAAAAAAGAGAAGAGTTTAATGAAAAAGCAAAGCCGATCAAGAACGCCATAAAGGAAGTGTTGGAAAAAGAAAAGAAGGAACTTTCTGAAGTCAAAAAGAATCCTGATGGTGTTGCCTACAGAAAGCTGATGCTTGCTGATCAAATGATTTATTTAGCAACGCTGTACATGGCAGTAAATACACTTTCTGTGCAGATTCTTGATTTTAAGAATAATGACTCGTTGAATGATGCCCGTAAGACTATTTATAAAGCCTTGATTTATCTTGAAGAGGTTGTTTCAAATACGGTAGATTGTGCCTATTCGGATTTGGAGGATAAACTTGCTACTATTGCAGATATAACTATAGAAAAACGTTTTTATCTCGTTCGCAAGCTTGGTCTTGTCATTGATATGCTGGTTGAAGCTTTTGGTGACAATTCGAAGTGGAAGATGAGCTTTGTTGAAATTCGAGGGCGCTTCATTGTCATTGCTAAAAACATGATTGACATGAAAAAGGCCTGCAAGGATTATTATGACCCACATTCTCCAGACTATGAAAACTCGATTTTGTACATTCGTCTGATTCGTAAGCTCCTGGATAAGAGTGCTGATGAATACCGTGATAAATACGAACTTGCCGGTAATCGTATTGATGATATGCAGACTGGGATCAATCTTCTTATTGCTGCTCGAAGGGTTGCCATGGTTCTTGGAGACAAGGATGCCTCTGAGGAAATAAAGCGAAAGGCTCTTGTCTGGAAGAATAAGCTGGATGCAGATACTAAAAAATCCAGTACAAAAAAATAACAGATGACCATCTAGATGAACAAAGATTTTGCACTGAAAATTTTTGAAGGTTTTTCGATTGTCCGTTGGAATGACTTGATTCGTCCCTTTGATGTTGTTGAAATGGATAAGGATGCAGAAAAAATGGTTGTTGCATACATAATCGGAAAGTATGAAGAAAGCCGTGGAGTGAAAATTGACTGGGAATGGATGATTTATGCTTCCCTGTTCGATTTGCTTAGAAAAATTTCTCTTTGTGACATAAAAAGTCCTGTGCAGCGTTTGATTAAGTCGGAATATCCTGATGAATTTATTCGGTTGAATGAATGGGTTCTGGAACAGTACAGAAAACTGATTCCTGATAAAGATTTGTTTTCTAAATTTACGTTGTATATTGGAAAGCGGAGTGGTTCGATTCCTTTTGAAGAAGGTCAGGCTGAAACCAATAGAATTTTCCGTGCCGCCCACAAATATTCTACAATACGCGAACTTGAGATGATAAGTGCCGTGAACGAACCTGAGCGGCTTGATTCTATCCGCAAGGAGTTGAATGCAGATCTGCAGCCTTTTCTTGATTTAAAAGGACTTCAGCTTTTGCTTACGAAACAAAAGCCCTTTGATTTTTTGATGCGCATTGAGCAACTTCGTTTTCAAACTCGATGGAATCAGACTCCTCGTGTTCCGAGAACTTCTGTTTTGGGGCATTGTTTTTTTGTTGCTGTACTGACATTGCTTTTTCAGCGGGAAACAGGCGTACAGATGTGTGCCAAGCGATTTTACAATACTTTTTTTTGTGCTTTGTTCCATGATTTGCCAGAAGCAGTGACAAGAGACATTATTTCTCCTGTAAAACAGGCAACGGAAGGGCTTCCCGCCATTGTAAAAAAAATAGAGGACGAGATTGTAGCAAAGGAACTTGTTCCTCTGATGGAAGATTTTTACCGAGATGAAATTCTTTACTTTACGAATGATGAATTTCAAAATAGGATTGTTCTTAATGGCAGAACAATCTGTGTCACTTGGGAAGATCTTAATGCAAAATACAATCAGGATGAGTACAATCCGATTGATGGCAGGATTGTACGCCTTGCAGATCATTATTCTGCGCTTCTTGAAGCAGGCCTTTCAATCAGGCACGGCATAACTAGCAGTCATCTATCCGGTGGCTTGGAAAACCTTATGAAGGCGTATCCTGAAGGCGCTGTCATAAATGGCATAGATGCGTATGCTCTCTTTCAAAACTTCTCTATTTAAATTAATGTTATTAGTTGCATAGATTCTCCTAATTAATTATAATCTCTATAATACTGGAATTTTCTTTTTGAAATTTTCATTAAGATTATAAATGTCATGGAGGAAATATGACAATTTCGCAAATGCTTAGCCAAAGTGCTTTGTTAACTTTGCTGGGAATGGGAGTTGTGTTCAGTTTCCTTATCATTATGATTGGTGCTATGTATTTGCTTCATGCTGTAATACATGCCCTTAAGCTTGATAAGGATCCCGTTCAGAAACAGGCAGCAGTTCCTGCTGCCAGCTCGACAGCTGCACCTGTAGACAATGGTGCTGTCATAGCTGCAATTGCAGCTGCTGTTCATGAAAAGTTAAGTTAATTTATATATATTAAGAGGTTTTTTATGTCTAAAGTTGGTATTTCCGAACTTGCAATACGTGATGCACATCAGTCTCTCCATGCTACACGTATGACTACGGCAGATATGCTTCCTGCATGTCCTATGCTTGATAAAATTGGTTATAAATTTATAGAAGGTTGGGGCGGTGCAACCTATGACAGTTGTATCCGTTTTTTGAATGAAGATCCTTGGGAGCGTCTGAGAAAGCTTCATGCTGCTCTCCCAAACAGCAAAATCATGATGCTTTTGCGTGCTCAGAATCTCTTGGGATACCGCCATTATGCTGATGATGTTGTTGAAAAGTTTGTCGAAATTGCAGCTAAGGATGGCATTGATTGTTTCCGTATTTTTGATGCCTGTAACGATCCTCGCAACATGGAATGTGCAACAAAAGCTGCAAAAAAGACAGGAAAACATGTTCAGATGGCAATTTCCTATGCCGTAACACCATTCCACACAATTGAAAAATATGCGGAGCTTGCAAAAACATACGCTGATTTTGGTGCTGATTCCATCTGTATTAAAGACATGTCTGGTTTGCTTAAGCCGTATGATGCATACAATCTGGTAAAGGCTATCAAAGCAAAGGTTGAGCTTCCTGTAGAAATTCATACTCATGCTACAACAGGACTTTCTGTTGCTACTCTCTTAAAGGGTGCAGAGGCTGGTGCTGACATTCTTGATACTGCAATTTCTTCTCTTTCAATGGGTACGTCGCATTCTCCTACTGAGACTGTTGTTGAAATGTTGAAAGGAACTGAGTTTGATACAGAGCTTGATACAAAGGCCCTTCTTGAAATTGCTGCCTATTTCCGTGAAGTACGTCAGCATTATGCTTCCCTTGAGTCAAAATTCCTTGGTGCCGATACACGCATTCTGCTTTCACAGGTTCCTGGCGGAATGCTTTCAAATCTTGAAAGCCAGCTTAAGCAGCAGGGTGCCGGAGACAAGATGGATGCTGTACTTGCTGAACTTCCAAGAGTTCACAAGGATGCAGGCTATGTTCCTCTTGTAACTCCTACATCACAGATTGTCGGAACTCAGGCTGTAATGAATGTCCTGATGGGACCGTACAAGACTATGACTCAGGATTTCCGCAACTTGATTACTGGCAAATTTGGAAAACTTCCTACAGATGCAAATCCTGAG
>JAFVDR010000221.1 GCA_017476165.1 Treponema sp.
ACGGGCGATCAAGCTCATCGAGGGTAGATGCATATTGCTGGAGAACCTGTATGCCTTCTTTTGTTTTGCATGCACCGCACGTTATACCCTCTGGTGTGCGCCTTACAATTTCAAACAGAAGCAATGCATCGTCTGCATTCCAGACAAGGCTGCGTGTGTGCCGCAGCAGATTTGCTGCTTCTATCATGTTGTTCCGTATGAACATAAGCACTTCTGCCTTGTTTGTTTCTAGTCTGGAGCGCCACGATTTTTCTGCATTGTCTAAAGCTGTATCTTTCCTGCTATTTTTTGGACTAAAGGTCAAATTCTCTTCCGCCTTTTCAAATCCATGGAAATGTCCTGTTTTTCCCCACCATTCGGCAAGAGCATCAGTACTTGTATCTGTTTTGGTACTGTTTTCAATAAGGGATGCTATCTGCAGTTCTCGTCTGGACAGGACATCCTGCCGTATTGTTGCTTCGTAGCCTTGCGTTGTTGGATTGTAGAATACTTTTCCTGCAAGAATGTCAGGCAGATACTGTTGGGCCACCCAGTGGTCACGGTATGCATGAGGGTACAAATAGCCTGCTCCGTGTCCAAAGCCTTCGGCATCTCGGGAAGGATCTTTCAGGTGGTTTGGAACATCGGCATCTTCTTTTTCAACGCTTGAAAGGGCATCGAAAAATGCCATCGAGCTGTTGGATTTGGGAGCCGTAGAAAGATACAGTGCTGCATGCGCAAGAAAATATCTTCCTTCCGGTAATCCTACCCGGTCAAAGGCTGCCGCACAGCTTTCCACTATGGAAATGGCATGTGGGTCTGCAAGACCGGTATCTTCGCAGGCACTGATGAGCATTCTTCTAAAGATAAAGTGAGGGTCTTCGCCCGCCTTGACCATGCGTGCAAGCCAGTAGCATGCCGCATCGGGGTCGCGCCCCCTCAGGCTCTTTATGAATGCAGATATGATGTCGTAATGGTAATCGCCGTCCCGATCATACAGGACAACTTTTTTCTGGATAGATTCTTCTGCAGCTTCCTTGCTGATGTAAATGGTGCTGCCCCATGATGGAACAGGCGGCTTTGCATCGGGCATCCATTTTTCGGGAGTTGTTTCTACGGCAAGTTCAAGTGCATTAAGCAGGGAACGTGCATCTCCATTTGCTGTTTCAACAAGATGTTCCAGTGCTCCCTGTTCAAATTCTATTTGCCAATGTCCATATCCCCGTTCTGCATCTGCCAGTGTCTGCTGTACTACATTCATCAGGTCATGGGAAGTGAGCGATTTCAGTTGAAAAACGCGGCTTCGGCTTACAAGGGCCTTGTTTACTTCAAAAAAAGGATTTTCCGTTGTAGCCCCAATCAAGATGATTGTACCGTTTTCTACCCATGGCAAAAGAGCATCTTGCTGGCTCTTGTTCCATCTGTGCACTTCGTCAACAAAAAGGATTGTCTTTCTGGAATACAGTGAACGCTGCTGTTCTGCATCTGAAATTGCTTTGCGGATGTCTGCAACTCCTGTCAAAACAGCATTGAGCGTAATGAAATTGGATTTTGTGTGGTTTGCTATGACTCTGGCAAGCGTTGTTTTTCCAGAGCCGGGTGGACCATAGAATATGACTGATGTCAGCTGGTCTGCTGCAATGGCTCTGCGCAGCAACCTGCCTTTGCCGATGATGTGCTCCTGACCAATGTATTCATCCAGCGTGCGGGGACGCATTCGCGCTGCAAGAGGTTCATGCGTTTTTTGTACAGCATCAAACAACGATGAAGAATTGGTCATACGTCTTATTTGTCTCTGTTCCAACCGGATGCAGGAAAGTATGCCATTAATCCTTCATTTGTCGTACCAGAACTTCCTGACGGAGAATTGTATGCATAGATGACGGCATCTGTTTCTGACTTACTTCTGAATGTTGTTGGAACATATACAATTGGAACATCCTTTGTAAACGTTGAACTTGTGTCTTTGCCCGCAACTTTTGATGTCGTGTTTTCAAGACTTCCATCAGATTTAATTGTCATGCTGTACATGCCCTTCGTTGTGCCCACTATAATAGTGTTTGCTGTTGCTGTAATTGCAAAGATTTCACCTTTGTCAACATCGTATGATTTTCCATTAGAGATTGTTATAGTGTCTGTACTGTAACTTGAAGGAATGCTGTATGTATAGCTGCCTACTGTTATAGAACACTGCTGATTCTTATATTTTGAAGGAAGGTTGCTGGAATCTTCTGTAAAGCTGTACTTTGATATATAATTCCAACTTGTACCGTTTGTAGATGTATATTCGAAATAGGTAGGCACATTGTAGCCTTCCCAGTCACCTTCGCCTTCGTCCCAGTCAACAGCAAGCATGTACAGTGTGCTGCCGCTTAATGCTATTGCAATGGGTGTTTTGGGTGCAGAAATCGACTGCCAACCTCCCTTCGTTGTTGCTGTTGCAGATTTTCTGTAAAGAACACCCTTGTTCATTGGCGTAATGTACAGGTATCCCCCATATTCTACTATGGAACCCATGCTGCCGCGAATGCCGCTTTCATCGAGTGCAATTTCATTTTCAATGGTTTCAAAAATGCTGTCATGGCATCCGGCAAAACCAAGCATCATGAATAGAAAACTGATAAGTGTCAGAATGTAAAAAGACTTTTTCATACAGTGTATCCTAGGAAATCAGAAATAATAACGGGCGCAGGCTGCCACCATTATAAATTTTCCGTATATGTTTTTTGATCCCGTATCCCACGTTTTGCCAAGCTGAGGCAAAATTGTGTATGATACGTCGCAACCAACAGACCAGCCCTGATTGATTTTGTAATGAACGCCGACTTCTGGCTTTATGACAAGGCCTGGCCAGTACGATTTGCTGTTGTAAGATTCGTAGGCCATTCCAATGCCCATTGAAATGGGGAATTCAAAGTTTTTTACGGATGGCTGTACTGTTGCAGACACAACGATTGGAATCCAGTTGAATGTATTGCCTCCAATGGTCGAGTTGAATCCGAAACCAACATCTGCACCAACGGCAAACCAATCCTTCAGGAAATATTTGTATCCAAGTGTTCCAATGCCACCCATCTTGAGCTTTCCGTCTTTTGTGGGCAATGGGTTTCCAAAATTAGTCGGAAAGTCTACTGCCAGCGAAATTTTGATGCACTGGTCTCCAGCTCTCGTTTTGTTGATTATGTAGCTGATTTCATCGTTTTCTTCGTGCTCTTTCTGGTCTTCATCGTAGTAGTCGTCATTGTCGTCATAATAATCGTCGTCGCTGTCTTCTTCATAGTAGTCATCGTCATTGTAGTAATCTTCATCATCATAATATTCTTGTGCATGTACAACAGGTGCAAACAGGAACAGCATGCACAAAAATGGCAGAATACGTTTCATAATACCTCGTATAGCAATTTATAGCAAAATCATATATAGTAGAAAAAACTTTTATGAAACAATCATACCGATTTTGGCACATTGTTTCAACATAAAGTTAAAAAAGCTTTTGCCCTCAGGGGCTGATTAACAAAAAATTATTGCACCTGCAAGGTTCATGTACCAGCATGCAATGATTGTAATGAAAACAGCTTTTTACTGTTTAAAAAGATTCTATGCAAGGAAGGTTACAAAATGAGCGCTACAATTATAGATGGCTTTGCCATTGCAGAACAGGTCAAGTCTCGTGTTGCAGACAAGGTTTCACTGCTTAAGGAAAAAGGAATTGTTCCGTGTCTTGCCGTTATTCTTGTCGGAAAGAATCCTGCGAGCGTAAGCTATGTAACGGGCAAGCGGAAAGCCCTTGCTCAGGCAGGTATGGAAGACAGGAGCCTTGAATTGCCGGAATCGACGACGGAACAGAAACTGCTTTCCATAATAGATGATTTGAACAGAGATGACCGTGTACATGGCATTCTTGTGCAGCTTCCGTTGCCAGCTCACATCAATGCAGAAAACGTTACGAATGCCATTGCTCCTTCAAAAGACGTGGATGGCTTTCATCCGTACAACATTGGCAAGATGTTTGCCGGAAAAAAAGGCTTTTTGCCATGTACTCCCCACGGAATCTGCGTTCTGCTCAAGACCATGAATATCAAGACTGAAGGTGCACACGTTGTGGTTGTTGGACGCAGTGCCATTGTAGGCAAGCCTATGGCACTTCTTTTGCTGCAAAAGGAGTATAACGCAACTGTTACCGTGTGCCACACGGGAACAAACGATTTGGCCAGCTTTACCCGTACTGCTGACATCCTCATTGTCGCTTCGGGACACATTAACACGGTAACGAAGGATATGGTCAAACCTGGAGCTACTGTTATTGATGTCGGTGTAAACAGGATTCCTGACAGTACAAAAAAATCAGGATTCCGCTTGTGCGGTGACGTTGATTTTGAAGGTGTCAAAGAGGTTGCCGGCTACATTACTCCCGTTCCGCGCGGTGTAGGACCAATGACCATAGCCATGCTCATCTATAATACGCTGGAGGCTGCAGAAACTCTGCACGAATCTGTATGATTGACATTCAAAACACCCCAGATACACGCGAAATTGCACTGCAGAAAGTCGGCATAAAGGACTTGAAGTATCCTGTCAAAGTCCTTGATCGATGCAACGGTACTCAGATGACTACGGCAGACGTGAATCTGTTTGTAAATCTTCCCCACAATTACAAGGGAACGCACATGTCGCGCTTTATTGAAACGTTCCACAAGCATCGGGAAAACCTATGCATGAAGCAGTTTCTTGCCATGCTGGAAGAAATTCGTCAGTCATTGCAGGCCGAAAAAGCATTCGGTACAATGAAATTTCCCTTTTTTATGGAAAAGCAGGCTCCTGTCTCTGGTGAAAAGAGCATCATGAGTTATGAATGCATGTATGAGGGCGAAGTTTCCCAATCAAGCCAGCAGTTCTTTATAAGCGTATCCGTTCCCGTAACGACCGTGTGCCCCTGCTCAAAGGCCATCAGTGAATATGGTGCCCATAATCAGCGTGGCATCGTTACGGTAAAGCTTCAGAATACAAGCCTGTTCTGGATTGAAGATGTCATTGAGGTGATAGAACAGAGTGCGTCGAGCGGTTTGTACAGCATATTGAAGCGTCCCGATGAGAAATTTGTAACGGAACATGCCTACGAGAATCCTCGTTTTGTAGAGGA
>JAFVDR010000222.1 GCA_017476165.1 Treponema sp.
GCCATGTTCTGGGACTTGAACGGTGCAACCGAATAGCCGTCCTGATGAAATATCCTGCACAGGGCGGCTGCAAGCAGACTTTTTCCCACACTGCTCATCGTTCCCTGGATCATGATGCATGTTGCCATAAGCAAAGTGTACATTTTTTTTTTCATGGTGTACAGAAGCCACCAGCAACGAGGACTGTGTGGAAACAATAATTTTCTAAGCAGCTCTACTGACAACAAAACGCTATTTCTGATATACTCCTGTACATGGCTACGTACTCGATAAAAGCAGAAAAAATGATCTTCGGCGGAGACTGCATTGGAAAAATAGAAGGCAAAACAGTATTCATTCCTTTTGCCATACCCGGTGAAACGCTTGAAGTAGAAATTACGAAAGACTTGCGAGATTACAGCATTGCAAAGATAGCATCGATACAAGAACCATCACCGTACAGAGTACTTCCATTTTGCCAGTACTACGGAACCTGCGGTGGATGCAACATGCAGCACATACAAACTGACTATCAAAGCAAGCTGAGGGCGGAAATCCTCAAAGATGCATTTGAACGCGAAGGAGTTGCGACACCCGACATACAGATAGTAACAGGACCTGCACAACAGTATCGCTCTCGCTTTCAGTTTCATGACGGAGGTCTCATGGCGCGCCAGTCCAATGAAATCATACCAATTGCATCATGTCCGTGTGCAGCCCCCGAAATAAATGCTTTTCTTACGGAAATTCCCTACGAAGAGAGACCAAAAGGACGTACTCATATTTTTGCAAGCAACAAAATCACTTCCATACCGGAAGGATACGACAAAATAGTCATTGCACAAGAAGAAGCAGCGCGACAAAAAAAGGGAAAAAAACTGACGGAAAGAACTGCTGGCGGACGCAAGTTGAAAAAGCAGAAAAAAATCAGACCTCGCTTTGAAGGAACAACCGTAAATCCTCAAAATCTGTGCACGGTATGCCTGAACGAAAAAAACATCACGTTTGACGTACAAGGGTTCTTTCAGTCGAATATGACTGTACTGGAACAGGCAATACCGCTTGTAACGGAAGGTTTGCACGGAAAGAACGTACTGGACATGTATGCAGGAGCAGGAACATTTTCGGTGTTTCTTGCTGAGTCTTTTGAACACATTTGCCTTGTAGAACACAACAAGAACGCCATTGTGTATGCGGAACAAAACCTTGCTACAGCAGGAAAACCTGGTTGTACGCATGAAAGCTACGGTTTGAGCGGTGATGTCTGGGTAACATATCATGCAGCAAATCATGTTCAACGGCACGGAGAATTCGATGCAGTCGTGATTGATCCTCCCCGCAGCGGAATGGAAAAGTCAGTTTGCCAGTGGCTGTGTGCTTCAGATATTCCCCTCATTCGCAGCCTGTCCTGTGACATTGCAACACATGCCAGGGATGCAAAATTCCTTACACGTGCAGGATACCACATGGAAAAACTGTTTCTTCTAGATTTTTATCCCCAAACGTGTCACATTGAAAGCCTTGCATGGTTTAGTAAGTAATGAACAGAACATTACTTTTTATTGCAGCACTAGTATCCATCAGATTCTCTGTATTTTCCCAGGTAAAAGTCAACCTTGCTGACACGCAGCCCAGCTGGACAACTGTATTGGGAGGAAGCGTCCTGACAACCCCCGTTCGGAACAGTACGGGATACATTGCTGCCATCGAAGGCAAAATGCTGTATGCATTTAACGAAGAAGGAACCATTATATGGAAACATTCCGTTTCTTCGAAACCCGACATTATGTCTGTCGGCAAAGGAGGAATGCTCTATCTCATAACACGAAGCAACAGGCTGAGCATCGTGAACCCCAGCGGATTTGAGCTGTGGAAAGTCAATACAGGTTTCAACGTAATAGAAAAGCCTCTTCCAGGACGCGACGGCAGAGTATTCGTTCGCGGCAACGTAGAGCTTTCATGCTACGGCATAAAAGGTGCACGCCGCTGGCACATGAATATTGCAGAACAGAACACGAGCATTCCCCTCATAGAACTAAATGATGGAAGACTACTTGTCTTTTTGAACAAAAGCAGATCTGGACAAAGCATTGCCTATATCATTTCACCGTTCGGGCAGCTTGAAGAAGAAATTGTTTTTTCAGGCATCGTAGCATCTGCAGAGTCATGCAGCCAGGGAGTGCTTCTGTCGTTTTCAGACGGAAGCATCGGCCTGTGTACCGTAAAGAACGGAAAAACCGTATCCCAATGGATTTTAGGCAAAAGTGAAACAGGCTTTTCCTCGTCCGCTATAATAGTTCCTGCTGCATTTCCAGATTCCATTGCGGCTTTTGCATCTGGTTCAAAGCTCCTGTACATAAACCAAAAGAACGGAGCCATAACAGCATCCCTGTCTTCAAGCGTAAATGCATCATCAGGAAACACAAGCTCCCTTGCATTCAAGGGAGTAACGGCACAAGGGCTTGTCCTTGCCGACAAAGCAGGAGCAGAGTGCTATGACAGGCGGGGCGTATTGATTTGGCAGGCCCGCTTTAACACTTCAAAAGCATGGGATTACCTTATCGTTACAGATGATGGATACATTGTTTTTTGCATAAACGACTGGGTGATCGAATCGTATCGAGTCTGGCAAAGTACTGCAGCTAGTGCGTCTTCCTATACAGAACAGGCATTTTCGCATTACCGAGACTTGTATTCAAAGACAAGCATCTCTTCCAACGAAATCCTTGGAAGAGCCGTTTCCAGCAAACTGAGCAAGGAAATTGCTGAAGGATGGAAGTCTGAAGACTTTGGTACCAAGGAAAAACAGTGGCTTTCAATTCTGAGTAACGAAATGGATTCACTGTATTACGACTGGATGACGGCAAGTCCCACCCAAAATCCCTATTTCAAGCAGAATGTCTCATATACGCAGGAAATTCTGAACCTTGCATCGGAAAGTGGAATTTGCCTTTACCAAAACTACATTGCGAA
>JAFVDR010000223.1 GCA_017476165.1 Treponema sp.
GAACCGACAGGACCTGTTCCAAGTCCATCTCCCCTTTTGTGGACGCCGGTACTGTTGTCTGTAACCCTCTTTTCACGTCCGCGAGGTCTTTTCTGATCCATGGAGTACTCCTTTATTGCCATATATGAAAGTCAAATGAAACTGACTTTACTATGCTCATTTTACTGTATTGCCTGAAAAAAAACAATAAAGCAGCATTGACCTTGCACCATTCCCCCTGTAAAATAGAACAAGATGTATAGCACAAAAAGCTGGAAGGCTTTATCAATCGTTCTCTTATTTCTCTTTTACTGCATGCCATCCAGATATATATCTTTGCAAGAATCACAACTCCTGTACCAGTCTGAACAGCATTGCAGCATGTACGCAGAAGATACACACATGCATGACTCCATCATCATTCTGGCACGGAATTCCAAAACAACGGAAAATACGTTTTTGGAAAAAGACGGAGACAGATTCTTGTGCTGTACATGGTTCGGAAATCCGTACCGCTTAGAAAATGCCTTTTCCTGCATCAACACAGATTCAACAAGCAATATTCAGTTGCTTACGAAATACAAAAAAAGCATCATCGGAATTCAAAGCGTAATGTAAACGAGCCAGTTTCAAAGGTCGGTTGCTTTTGAAACAGCCACACTGCCTGCACCACAACAACAATTACATGAAGAGGAATTACTATGGCTCACTATTACGATTGGATTACAGTCGCTTCCATCGCAACAAATTTGGAAGCTGGTTCTAAGGAACAGACAATAAAGCATCTGGTACAACTTTTAAAGAAAACTGACAAAGTAGAAGATGAAGCCCTCGTGGAACGTGACATTTTGACAAGGGAATCCATTGAAAGCACTCAGATTTCAGACTACCTGACTGTTCCTCATGCACATACAAGCGGTGTAAGAGAATTCTGCGTATCGCTCGGCGTTGTCCAAAAGAAAGAGATTTACATGCTGATTGCATGGGATACAATGAATTACCAAAACTTGAAAATGCTTGCACGACTCATCGAGGCAGTAAACGATGTCAATAATGCAAAAGCCATCATTGCAGCAAAAAACAGTCAAGAAGTCTACGACCTCGTCATGCGGGCCATGAAGTAGCACAAGACACGCCAGTTACTTGCACCTGAATGTGCTGTACCCCGTGTCAAAAGCTTTTTCCGTAACCGTATCTCCCGTTTCGTTGTCAATGACGGTAACGCGTACATCACATTCCTGCTCCGTGAATAAAGCAGGAACAACGGCGATGCGGTTGCCAAGCTGGGCAATAAGACGCTGTTCAACAGCGTCAAAGGAAACACTGTCTTTCACAGACAGATTGCACGAAAGACCTTCAAAACGACATGCCATCAAAAGGACATCCAGATCCGTTATTCCATCAAACTGTCCAAGGATATATTTTCGGAACACGTTGTAGTCATCATTCCACACCTCATAGCCTGATTCTGTACGGTGGTCGGAAAGTGAAAACTCATTTCGCAGGATAGCCCCCACGTAGTCCGTTACCTTTATTGCCCCTGAC
>JAFVDR010000224.1 GCA_017476165.1 Treponema sp.
CTTTTGAGTAAGGTAATTGTCTTGCCTGAACCAGATTATCCTGCGGGGATTTTTTTCGGTCTTGTCTTTTGCAAGGCTTTCAACCTTCCAGCACTTTACTCCTGCAACGGTTTCTTCGCCCAAGAGGTTGAACGTATCCTTGGAAAGCCCACGGTCTCCCATGTCTTCGTATGTAAAGTCTGTTCCCATGAAGTCATCGCCCTTTGAAGAGCCGCTGATTCTTCGTGTCTTTTTCATTGCCGGCATGTACAGCCAGTTGTCAGAATCTTTTGATGTGCCGTCGGGGGCATCGTCATATTCAAACATGAGGTATGAAACTCCAGCAACGTCTTTTGGCGTTGTAAAAACGATGACAGATTTTGTTGTGTCTCCATAGTCTTTGCTCCGCATCATGACTTCGCGGACTCTCTTGCTGCCCTTTTTGTCTACGAGTGTCATTGTCGCCGTATATGAGCTTGTGTCTCCCGTTTCAACGGCATCTGCGCGTTTGGCTATTTCGTAGCCTGTCAGTTCTTCTGCTCCAACCTGCACCGCTCCAATCACGAATGCAGAAGCTAGTGTTATGAATGGTACCATGAATTTTTTCATTTTGTTTCCTCCTTGATTGTCATGTTCTTAAACGGTTTTATGATGTACATGAGTACTGGCGTAATGGTGTAGTCTGCAATTAATGCTGTACCCAATCCGATTATTGCCAAAAGTCCTACTCTATATAAACAAGCCATTGGGCTGAATGTATACATGAAAAACATTGCACACAGAATGAAGGTTGTCATTCCCATTGTCTTGCCTATTTCGCGGAATGAAACCAGTATGGCATCCCTGTAGGAATAGCCTTTTTCCAGCTGAAATTTTATGTGGTTTGTAAAGTGGATGGTGTCGTCTACGGCAATGCCGAGAATCATCGGCATGATTGTCATGGTAAGCATGTCGAGGTAGAACGAGCAGAATCCCATGATGCCGCCGATGATTATGACAGGAGCAATGTTCGGAATCATGCCGATGAGTCCTGTCCGAACACTTGCAAATGCAATCATCAACAGGAGTGCAATGATGATGAATGAACCGATGAACGACTTTAATTCTCCCGTTACCAGCTTGCTGTTCATTTCTGCGTAATTGACGACTTCTCCGACAACGCTAATTTTTGCATCGGGGAACAGCTCTATTGCTTTTGCCTTTATCTGTTCCAAATCGGTTACGATGGAACTTGAATCATATTTGGACAGTTCTACGTGGATGTATGCCATTTTGTAGTCGGGGTCAATCCAGTTGAAGAACGTCTTGCTGTCGGAAATTTCGTACAGGAACATCAGCTGGGTAAGCATGTCTTCATCGTCTGGTATGGCATAGTATGCTTCTTCGTCATAGTTCAGTGTCCTGTTCAGCTCCTTTATGAGCCTAATGATAGACTGTACGCGCGGTGTTCCCGAAGATACTTTTGTGAGTGAAAGGCTTCCTGCAGCCTGCTCCAACTGTTCAAGTTGTTTCATTCGTTCTGGATTCTTGTATGCATCAGGTTCTTCAAATTCTATAACGACATTGTAGTCGTACATGCTTCCCAATTTTCCGTCCAACATGGAGAGGGTTCTTGCTACATACGGAATCTTGTCGCCCATCATCTTTACGTAATCCATGTTGACCCTGATTTTGAATATGCCTGATGCTGCTGCAATCAGAATGACCGCTGACACAATGCATACCAAATGGCTGTGGTCAAGAATTTTTCCTCCGAGACGGTAAAACTGCATGTCTGCTTTTGTTGCTCCTGTCTGCATTTGCGATGGTGCAGGAGTTTTGTCTTTGCCAAAGCTGAGCAATATGGGGATAAGGATGATAACATACATGTATACGGCAAGAACGATGGATGCAGAAATGCCGCCAACCCATCGGATAGGGCCGATGCCTGCAAACAGAAATGAAATGAGCGAGGCTACCGTGGTAATGACCGTGAACAGAATGGGCCATCCAGTTTCTTCCACCGCCTTTACAACGGAGTCTTTTCTGTGTCCAGTCTGGCGAAAGAACATTCTGAATGAGTTGATGTAGTGAATGGAATAGCCCACGGAGAGTGCCATGCCGAGCAAAATTGGCAGGGTGATGAGGTTTGAGTCTCCCGTAATGCCCAGATAGGCGGAAAATCCCAGGACGCAGCCGATGCCTCCGAGTGTTGCTATGAGCGGAACGATAACGCCGCGCAATGAGCGGACAAACAGGACAAGACACAGCAGCATGACGACAAAGCCTGACAGCACCCTGAGCTTGCATTCCTTTTCCGTTACCTTGTCTTCTTCCATTTCTGAATAGCTCAATCCTGTCGGCTTGAACGTGTATGAATCGCTTTTGAATTCATCGCTGAAAATGACTTTTTCGGCATACGGAGCTATGTTTATTCGGGCAAAGTCGATGCCGCCTTCGTACGGTTCAAGAGAAAGCAGCACCCATGTTTCTTTTGCATCGTCTGATACAAGGTAGTTTCGTATGGACTGCCTGCCCAGAATAAAGTCTTTCTTTTCCTGCAATTCTTTTGAGGAAGATGGAATGCCGTCTTCAAACGGGTTCGATATTTCAAAGCCTTCTTCGTTTCCGATTGGAACTGACAAATCTGTTATGGATGTAACTTCATCGGCATACGGAACTTCGGCAACAAGCCGTTCTCCAAGCTTTTTTATGGCATGAAGCACTTCTGGGGCAAATACATCATCGGCTTCTACAAGAATCATGATGGAGTCTTCGCTGCCGAAGATGTCCTCAAAGTGGTCGGAGTCAACTTTTACTTGCTCCCAATCTTCAAACCAGCTTTCTTCGCTGCCGGATAAGGTAAGGCGTGAAAGTCCTGTGCTTCCAAGAATTGTAATGATGAGTATTGCCACCAGAAACACCCATCGGTGTGTTATTTGGAATGCTCCTGTTCTTGCAAAAAATTTGTTTAGGGTAGAAATTTGCATGTGTAACTTCCTTTGCAATGGTTGCATTGATGTTCATAACGCTGTTATGCATCTATTTGTTTTATAACATAACGCTGTTATTCTTGTCAATACGTTAAAGTATTTTTTTTAGTTTAGGCTAACTAATGTAAATGAATCCATTGTTTGAAGCTTTGCGATTCAGGTTCGATTATTTCAGTTTTGATTCAATGATGCTTAGTCGTGTGTGTATGAGTGACAATTGTGACTGTATGAACTTTTCAAGAAGCAGAGCCGTTGCATTGGCCTGCTCGTAATTGACTTCGTGTTCATATCCACCGAACAGCATTGCAGGAGGAACGTCAAGGGCACTGGAAATTTTTGCTATGAGTTGCGCGGATGCAAACTGTGTTCCTGTTTCGATTATGGAAAGGTGTTTCTGAGAGATTTGAAGCTTTAGGGACAATTGCTCTTGTGTCAGTCCTGCTTTTTTTCTGTATTTCTGTACGTTCTTTCCAAACAGTTTTGGGATGCTTTCTGCTTCTTGATTTTCACTCATAATGTAATTGTATCTATGCATGATTTGTTTCGTAAACTTTTGTTTTGGTAATAAATATACCTTTTAAAGTGTATATTGCGTTGCTTTTTAGGTATTTAGCTGTTATCATATTACTTATTAAGGCGTAAAATCCGTTTTTACATAGGAGGCGTTCATGAAAAAACTCTGTGTTGCTATGTGTGTTGCATTCATATACATGGTGTCTGCTCCGCTTTTTGCTTTTACTGGTTTTTCACATACAATGGGTGATTCTGTCCGCTCTGTGGATAAAGAAGTCATGGAAAAGCTTTCGGAATCCCCAAAAACGTGTCTTCCTCTTGTTGTAGATCAGCTTGTAGCTCGTAGTGAAGGAGAGTTTACTGCTATGGTCATTCATGACTGGATATGTGACACCATAGCCTATGATACCGCTGCATTTACGGACAGCTCCATATATGGGCAACAGGATTATGTGACTGTCTTGCAGAAAAAAAAGGCAACGAGTGCTGGGTATGCAAATGTAATGTGCGAGATGTGTCGTCTTGCAGGAATTGACTGCATTGCAATTTCGGGGCAGTTGAAATCTGGCATGGAGATGAATAGTACGTGGACATGGAATGCCGTATTTGAAGGAAATGGCTGGCATCTGCTTGACGTTGCCTTGGATGCTGGCTTTGTAGACAGGGGATATTTTGTAAAGCATTACAGCACTGACTGGATGGGGCTTACGGCAGGGCAGTTTGTTTTTTCGCATCTTCCTGACGATGAGTCCTTTCAGTATCTGAAAAAGCCTGTCAGCAAAAGAGTTTTTGCCATGCAGCCGAATGTGCCTGCAAAATTCTTTACGATGGGGCTTTCGTTTGCAAATCCCAAGAACATGCCGTATTCTTCAAACATTATTAATTCCAGCGTTTCTTTTGATTTTAAGGCGGATGATCCATCCGTGATTGTGTATGCCTCGTTGGATACTGCCGACATGAGCGATTATGGAAGGACTGTTCAACGTGCCTGTTGGACGAACAGAATGGACGATAGTCTGACTGTGCATATTGATGTTCCTTCCCAGATTTATTATAAGGCTGGATTGTACGCCCGACGCAAAGGGGAGTTGAAAGATCCCCTGATCATATCAGCGTATGACTGGAACGCATTTGTGCTTCCAAAGGCCTCTGAACTATTGCAGGAAAATAAAATAACAAAGAATGAATACGATTTTCTTATTGCCTCTTATAGAAATGTTGCGGCAAATGAATCTTTCTATTTCATTGAAGATGTGTTTGCCTTTGAGCGATCATTGGCCGTGACGAAAATTTTTTCGCTCCTTGGCGTAAACAGCACGAACTATGATGAAATTCTTTCTTTTTACATAAAGGCATCCGACAAGTATGCAGGATATGGACAAGGCAGAATGAGGTTTCCTGCTGAACTGTACTACTATCCAGAGTCAATGAACATAAAGCTTGTTGCTCCAATGACAGGCTCTGTACGGAAAGGTGGGGTTCAGAAATTTGTTGTAGAGGCTAAAGGCTATCAGAATATACTGCTTGTATGTGGTGATTCTATATGGAAGCCATTTGCCTATGATGCAAAGACAAAATGTTACGAACTTAAAATGGAAATTCCACGTGATGCTCCATCGGCTGCCATTGTTGGCGTTCGAGACAGTGAGCATTTTGAAGAACTGATTCGTTTTGATGTGCAATAGGAGTAATGAATTTGAAAATGAAGAAAAACATACTGTCGTACAGTCTCTGTGCTATTTTACTGTTGGTCAGCTTTTCCTTGCCAGTGTCTGCTGCTTCGTTCGGCAATAGAAAATCTTCTGGCAAGGATGCTTCTAAAAGGGAATCTACAAAATCTGTAAAAAATGCGAAAGTGTCAAAGGAAAGGACTGTTGTCAGCTCTGTCGCTGTAGAGAGCGGCATTGATTTTTCAGTCCTGTATGAGGACGGCCTTTCCGATGCAGAGAAGTTCGAAAAAGCCATCCAGTGGGGAGACTGCGCCTGGCTGTATTCCTATACCCGGCGGACAGATGCCGACAAGGCGCTGGTTGCCAAGGCTAAGTCTGCAATTGCTACCTATAATACAGCTGGCAATGTTGCTTCGTTTAGGACAGGCAAGATGTCTGCCCAAGTACGCAAAGTACCAAAGGATGTTCAGGAGGGTGTGTTCAAAAAGCCTTCCGAGTATTTGCCATCCGTTGTTTCCGCGCTTGTAGGCAAGGGTGGTTCGTCCCTTGGCAATGTCAAGATTCTTCACGACTGGATTTGTGACAACATATCATACGATGCCGACATGCTTTTTTCTGGAAAGATTTCAGGGCAGGACTGGGAGAGTGTTCTAAAAAAGAAAAAAGCAGTCTGTTCAGGCTATACTAACTTGATGAATGAGATGTGCCGTCTTGCGGGAATAGAGTCAATAGGCATCTCGGGTTGGTCCAAAGGCTTCGGCTACAAGGGCTATCTGGATGATTACACAGACCATGCATGGAATGCCGTTCATGTGGGAGGCCGCTGGTATCAGTTGGATTGCACATGGGATGCAGGCATCGTTGAGTACAAGAAATTCGTCAAGAAGTACTCCACGTCATGGCTCTTTGCCTCGCCGCGCGTGTTCCTGTATTCCCATCTTAGCGAGAAAGATGACCTTCAGTATTATGCACCTGTTCTTACCAAAGAACAGTTCGTAAAGGAACCTTATGTAGAACCGGACTTTTTTGACTTCGGTTTTGCCTTCAAGGATCCAATGCCAGATTATACAACCATTCTCACGGGGGCATGCGAATATCAGTTGTCGCTTTTTGGAACTGGAAAAGCTGTCATGGCACAGCTGCTTCCTGTCGGTGGTACAGCCTACCTGCCACAGTCAGTATGGGTTAATCGGAGCGGGAACACGGTAAGCCTAGGGCTTGACGTTCCCGACAAAACTAAGTATACGGTTTGCGTGTTCGCTTACAATACTGCTGAGACCAAGTGGCCGTTCTACTTTGGAATATCTGAATTTGAAGGAAACCTTTTGCCCAGGGCGGAAGCTTTGTTTGCTGAAAAAAAAGTTTCGGAAAAGGAGTTGGAGCATTTTAAGGACTCTTTCTACAAGGAAAAGGACAATGGACGATACTATCTGGCAGAAGACCAGTTTGCAATGGAGCGCAACAACGCCACTGACAAGATAATGCATCTTTTGGAAATGGATCCGCACCGCAGTAATCCAATCCTCAAATTTGACATTGTATCCGATGGCAGGTATGAAGGGTACGGAAAAAATGTCGTGAAATATCCGCTTACCTATTCTGCATATAACTCCGCCACCTCCACACGGCTTGTTTCTCCTTTGGTCAGCACGCTTGTGGCGGGAAATGCAATTCGCTTTGAGATTGAATCCAGTGACTATACGGCATTAGCTATTTTTGATGGCGTTTCTCAAAGAGGTGACCTTATTCCCATGACGCGTGATGCGAAGACTAAGTCTTTTGTCCTGGAGTATGTTGTTCCTGAAGATTCTGAACAGATCGTGGTGTATGGCTCTCGGAATGGGCGGAACTATGATGGACTGTGGGTGTACAAGGTGAATCACTAGTTGAAAAAAATCAATATTTTTACGTGTGTAAGGAACGAACCGTCGTATGGTTGAAATAAATTTTTCTCCGTTTAGGAAGTTTTTCGCATCGGTTTTTGGATTTTTTAGAAAGTGCTGGTCTTTCGTCATGAACTGGTGGGAAGGCCTCCATCTTTCCACAAATCAGCAGGAGGGCGGTGTGAATGATGATGCCCGACCTGAGGCTGAAGCTTCATCCTCTGTGAGGGAAGATGCCTCGGTCAGCGCAGTGAGTGCTACAAAGGATAAAGGTCAGTATTTTCTTAATATCCTCCTTGCCGTGCCGGATATTGCAGCAAGCCTGTTCTTATGTGCAGCTGTCATTGTTGCACTGCGACCGCAACTACTTTCCTCTGATTTTCAGAAACTCCCTGAGAGTTTTTCTGCAGTGATTGATTTTGGAAGCTACTTTTTCAAAGCATATATCCGTCCCAAGCTTCCAGAAGAGGTACTCCGATACAGGAATTTCTTCGTTGTCCTTTTTTTATTCCTGTATCTGTTCGGAAAGATGTGGGTCATTGCTTTTTCTGTTGGCAAGACAAGAAAGGCGTTGTCTGTCCTGTTCATTGCCATGACATTACTTTCTTGTACGCTCGTTGCGGACAAGTTCCTCGTCTTTATTCTGTTTGTACTGCTTCTCTTTATGGGATTTCAGTATTCTGTCGGTGTCGGGCGTACATTTGCCATGAGGAAGCTGGGCATCATCATCGTGCTGGCACTGTCTGGCTATCTTGCATTTGTTTTTTGTGCCTATAGCGAAACTTTGCATGCATGGTCAAACCTGTTGCAAGCGGTAAAACGGTGCCTTTCTTGCTTTGCGTTACCCATTCAGAGCTGGCTGTAGGACTTTTGTTAAAAATAAAATAGATTTTTCTATCTTACGGAGGAAAAACATGAAGAAAAAAATGCTGTTGCGTTGTGCCTTTGTCTTAGTTGTTCTGTCTGCCATTACCGTGCCTGTGTTTGCTGGCAAAAAGTTTGATTCGCTCAAAGATGCAATCAAGAAGGAAAAGAATGCAAAGAAAACTTCAGGGAAAGAGGATAAATCTGGAAAGGCATCAAATTACAAGCGTGAAAATGTGGACACGAAAATATGGGATTTGTCTATTCTTGATACAGCTCGTGATGTCGATTACATGGATGAAATTGAAAAGGATATTGTCCTTGAAATGAATATGGCTCGGAGCAATCCTGCCAAATATGCAGAATTATATATTGAGCCACGAATGAAAAAGTTTAACGGCAAGACGTATGGAGGAAAAGTCGTGACAAACGAAGGAGCAGAGGTTGTAGCTGAATGCGTAAAATTCATGAACAGCCATAAGTCCCTTTCTGTATTGATGCCGTCAAAAGGCCTGACGCAGGCGGCCAAGGATCATGCGGACACCCAGTCCCTAGCAGGCCAGACGGGACATACCGGCACGGACGGGAGTGACCCTTTCACAAGGATGAAGCGGTACGGTTCGTATACAGGCGCATCGGGCGAGAACATTTCTTACGGTTCAAAATCTGCGAGGGAGATAGTTGTCACGCTTCTGATTGATGACGGAGTAAAGAGCCGCGGCCATCGAAAAAACATTATGAACAAGGACTATAAGGTGACAGGAATCGGATTTGCAAATAAGCACAAGTTGTACGATTGCGAGTGTGTACTGGATTTTGCGAATAATTATGCGGAAAAAGAATAATGGAAATATGAGGATGAAACGAACAATTCTGTCTTACTTGCTGGTTAGTCTCCTTTTTATGGTTGAATCAACGCTACCTGCATCAGCACTACGCTATATTTCTATCTCATCGTTGAACAATGTTCCCTTATTCAACGTCCAGAACATTGATGACTTCAAACTGATTATATCTGAACACAGTCTTTCGATGGTATATCGTACTTCCACTCAGTTCATCGCGATTGCGGATGGTACGTACTTTGCTTTCAGCACAAACGGCTATAGCACCATAGAGGATTTTGAGGAGGGAATCCAGCTGGGATTTAAAATCGCGACAGATTTCAATGCCGCCAAGAATCTTGGAATTAATGAGGCAGATTTTTACTACTGGTACAAGAACAACTCGTTCTCTTCCGTGGAGGATGCCCACGATGCCTATAAGAATGGCTTCTATTCTTCTCCGGCAGCAAGCTGGAACGGCAGTATCAGTTCCCAAAACTACTACAAGGCAAAGGAACTTGGTTATGCTACTTATAGCAGCTACAAGGAGTACCTTGATTATACGGCTCTCGGTTACAAGACGAAGGGTGAGTGGGAATCTGCCCAAAAAGCCGGTTTCAAGCGTGCTGATGAGTATCGTACCGCCCAAAATGCAGGGTTTGCCACATTTACCGAGTATGGCGAGGCCAAAAAACTGGGGATTTCAAAAAAGGACTCGTATGACTCCTACAAGGCGATGACGGATTCCATAGACAAGGTGGTCGAAAAGAACAAGCTTACGAGGGCAGAGGGCTTTGTCCTTGTTCTTCTGCAGGATTTTCCCAAAGGTGACCTGTCAACATCTGTCCTTTCAAGCAGGTTGCGCGATATGCTTTCCCGACAATCTGACATCACGACGGCTCTTTCTGCATACGTGTTCGGTACCACGACCAATGACTATAACAGAAGAAATGGATATGGTGGCAGTACTGGTCAGAGCTTGAATATTACTTCGGAAATTAAAACCCGCAAACATCAAGCAGCTTGCTTAGTTATGTAGGATAGGTTTCTGTGCTTGAATATATTCTGAACCTTTGATTTGTCGTTTTGAAGCCGTCTCATAAAGGAATAAGTTTTTCTGTGTA
>JAFVDR010000225.1 GCA_017476165.1 Treponema sp.
CAATGTACTTCCGGTACACCAGTTCTTCGGCACCGGCACTTTTACGCAGAATCATCCTGCCGAACGTGCGGAAAAGGACGCCTATCTTTTTGCGAAAGAACAAAACGACGGCACACAGAGTGGCAAGGTGAAGGAACACATCAAACAGCAGCGGTACATCGGAAAGCCCGAACAGGTGTCGGGCAATGGCAAGATGCCCCGAAGATGAAACAGGAAGAAATTCTGCAATTCCCTGCAGAATGCCAAGAACAATGCTTTGAATAACAGACATAAAAAATCCCCTCTAGCAAGAGGGGATTATATCACAGAATCACTGTTTAGGGCATCTCGAAAAACTCATTTCCGTGATTTTTTCAAGGTTTCCTTCATAAAAGTCAACGCATCACGCCTTGAGCTTGAACTTCATGGTCATGTCTTCGAGAACCTTAATGGATTCAAGGTTTTTGTCGGAGGATTCGCTGCTCCTGTTTATGTTGCTTACAATGCTGTCCGTACCGGCAAGCATCTTTTCAACAAATTCAAAGACAGAATTTGAAGTCTGTTCCAGACTGCGGATTTCAGTACTGACCGTCTTGCCTTCTGCGAGCATCTCGGCGGCTCCCTGTTTTACGCTGATTGTAGAATCGTCAATGCTGCGCATGGCGTCAATAATCTGGGAGCTTCCGGCATTCTGCTCGTTCATGGCATTCATGACAATCTCTTCCTGCGTCTTGACCGTCTTTGCAAGATCAAAGATGACGGCAAACTGATCCTGCAAAGCCTTTGTGCTGGAAGCAACGCGCTTGATAACTTCATCAAGATTCTGAAGGCTTTCTGAAATCTTTTTACCCTGGGCATTGCTCTGTTCCGCCAGCTTTCGAATTTCATCAGCAACAACGGCAAAGCCTTTTCCCGCCTCACCAGCATGGGCAGCCTCAATTGCAGCGTTCATAGCAAGCAGGTTCGTCTGTTCGGCTATGTTCTGGATGACATTTGAAGCATCCATAAGTCCCGAAGACTCCGAAAGAATGCGCTCTGAAACGTTGACAGCCTCCTGAACGCGGCTGTTTCCCTCGTCCGAAGCAGAACCAAGCTTTTCTATTGAATCAGCATTTTTTGAAAGGATGCCAGTTACGCTCTGAATGTTTGCAATCATTTCACGAACAGCAGCAGAACTCTGCTCCACGGCAGAAGACTGAGATTCAATGCTCTGGTTCAGCATGTCGATATTCCGCGTAATCATTTCCATTGCAGAAGAAACATTGCCGACTCCAGCAGACTGCGTTTCCATAAGTGTCTTGACATCCTTTATGTTGTTTACAATCTGCTGCACAGAAGTATTTGTAGAAATCATCTGGGTTTCCAAGGAACGGCCAGACTCCTTCGTGCTTCCAACAGATTGCTTTACGCCTTCCAAAAGCTTCTTTGTTGCTTCATAAAACGAATTTATGTTGCCGACAAGAAGACCCACCTCTTCCCTCGATGTCACGACAAGCGGCTGCATGGTGTAATTGCCCTCGGCAAGCTTTTGGGCAAAATTCGTAATGCCCTTGATTCTTCCCGTAAGACTTTTTACCATGGAAAAAAAGCCTGCCGCATTCAAGACCATCCCAATAATGGAGGCAGGCAACATGTAGGAAACAAATACTTCCATAAAGGTTTTGCCTTCATTGCTGGGTGTAAAAAGAGGTGCAATCACAAGTGCGACAAGACCAATCGTAGAAAACACGTTTATGAGCAGAAACCTTGAAAGCAGATTCATCTTAAGGTGCTTTTCGTAAAACGGAAGCTGGCCAAGCCAATCTTCAAGGTTTTCAAGCCACAGGATGTAAAAAAGAAGACCGATCAAAAACGTAGAGCCTACGGAAATATTTATGAACGACCATAAGCTGAAGGAATAAACTTCATTTTTTACCGCACTGGAAGCGAATACAAAAGGATAGCAGAATGCATTAATGAGAAGCAGCCCTATGAATGCACCGACGACAATCGGGTACAGGCTGTTGAGGGAATCGCACGAAGATTCCGTACCGTCATACGACTTGTATTTTGAAATGGCCCACTTGTACATGAGTACGGCAATGGCAACATAAAACACAAGATATGCTACCGATATGGGAGAAACAAAGCACTTGAATAAATCTGCTACACCAAACAATCCACAAAAAACAGAGAAAAAAAGGCAATACACCATTGGTGCCAAACACATCAGTACAAAGAATATGCTAATCTTTCCTGAAGGCTCTGGAAGTTTTGATTCAGCCATAAAAAACTCCTATCAGTTAATGAAAGTTTCGTTATAATTCTCTATTATAACCGTGATTCTGGAAAAATTCTACCTTAAAATATCCAACACGCATAAAATTCCCAGCACTTTTTGCCAATGGCAGATCCTCGAGCTTTTTTTTGGCCTGAAAAACGCGACCTATCTTTTTTCAGAAAGATTTATCCGCCAGAAAAAATTTTTTTTCTGGCAGATAAATCTTTTTTTCTGGCGGATAAATTTTTTTTTCTGGCGGAAAAAATTTTTTTGCTGGCGGAAAAATGAAAAGATAGGAACATGCCATTTTTTGCTGCTTGACTTTTTTTTGATATTATGAACTGTAATGTCAGTCGCAAAGAACCGTTCAATTTCTTAAATTAACATGACATGATATTGAAAGAGTAAAAACATGCTATATAATAGAAGATTATGAAACAGATATATCCGATAGGCAAAATGCTGCATGAATACCGCACTCGAAAAGGAGTTTCTCAGGAACAGCTGTGCGGAACGCTGATAGCGGTGTCCACGCTGTCGCGAATAGAGAGAGGGGAGCGGATGCCGGACAGAAAGACGGCAGAATACTTGTTTACTCGCCTTGGGCTTGCCGCACCAGCAGGACTTGTTCCCATGACGAAATTTGAATATGAGAGATTTTGCATAGAAGTACAGATAAGACGCAATATAGGTGAAAGAGACTATGAAATAAAGAGCCTGCTTGAACGCTATAGAAACTTATCGAAAAAGATGAATATTCTTGAAGAGCAGTTTTATAAGCTGTACCATGCCATTTATGCGTATGAAAAAGAAGGCCTCAGTCATGAGAAAACCAGAGAATTATTGATAGAAGCTATGCGGCTTTCATTTGAAAACTATAGTCTTAATACGGATTTGACAGGTCATCTCTTGTCAGAAACTGAAATTGTTACCTTAAATAATATTGCAAGCGAAACATATTTTATTGGAGAAAAAGAAAATGCTATAATGCTTATGACATTTCTAAAAAATTATTTACAAAATCCAATATTTGAAAGTGAAATAAAAACAGCACTATACAGCATGACTTTATTTAATCTTTGCAACTGGATTGGCTTGGAAGGACGGCATTTAGAAAGTCTTGCTCTTGCAGAAGAAGGCATATCTTTTGACACTACTCATGGAAGATTAAATTATTTTCCCTTTCATATATTCAATAAGGGATATTGTCTTTCGATGCTTGGACAAAAAGATGATGGGAAAAAATACATAGACCTTGCATACCGCAACTTTGAGGTAATGGGCAGGCATGAGTTGGTAGTACAAACAGCTTCAGAAGTAAACAGACTATTTGGCTTTAACTTTAAAGAAGATTGAAATTTGCCAAAAATGCTCTGTTGTTTATTTTGCAATAGGTGTATCATTAGCGACATTTATGGAGTTTGCAATGATTAAAAGATTTATTCAGATTTTTATGTTGGCAATGGCACTTGGATTTTCAATACTTTCTGTTACAGGCTGTACAACTTCTGTCAGTGATGATGAAAGCATAGAAGATGATGAAAATGATGGTCGCTATTTGTATGGTTCTAATGGAACTTCTGGACGAGATTCGACTACTACAAGAATATAGAACCATTATATCATGTTAACCCATTTTCTTTTATACAAGTTTGCTTTTATGCTTCTGTTGTGTTTTGTGCCGTTTCAAGGAGTTTCGGCACAGACACAGCTGGAACACCTGTGGCAGCTTGCAAGGGAAAAGAGCTATGCAGTAAAGAATGCCTCGCTGGAAGCAGACTATGCCAGAGATGCATGCAAGTACAAGAACGTGCTGTTCCCGTGGTCTGTGTCAACCGCCCTTTCGTCCGGTTTCAACGACCTGTACAAAGAAACTGTATGGTACACATCGGACTCAACGGCTGACATTACAGTGTCAAAAAGGCTTCCAGGAGGTCTGGCTGTGTCAGCATCGGCAGACTACGAGATTGCAAAAGACCTTGCAGACCAGTACCGGAAACCGTCCAAGGACAACACTGCTTACACGCACATTCCTGCAGCATCGCTTGCACTGTCGCAGAGTCTGTGCCCGTTCTGGTTGCAGAGGCTAAAGAGAGACCCCGCAACCATGCAGCTGTCATATTCTCTGGAACAGAAGGAACTTTCAAAACGCTTGCAGGAAAAAAGCATAGTGCAGGAAGTTACATACAACTTCATCCTGCTCCGCCAGAACCAGAGGCTCATAGACTGCACGGAAAAGAAACTTGCCCTGTACGATGAAAACTTTCACGCCCTTCAGCAGGGCGTAAGGCAGGGCGACAATGCCGTGTCTGAAGTCTGGAAGGCTGACGAAGTTCGGCTGGAATGCCGCCAGAAGCTGGACGGATACTACAGCGGAAGGCAGAATGCATACGAGGCACTGTGCCTGTACTGCGGGGTTGGCTGTGTGGACAAGATGATGGATGCACTCCCGGACAGCGGAACGCCACTGTTTGAAATGCAACTGGACGCAAAGCTCCTGCAGAACGGCATTGATCAGGCCAGGAACAGCTACGCCCTGCAAAAGCAGAGTTCCGCACCTGTTTTGAGCATGAAAGGCAACTTTTCGGAATATACGAATCTGAAAAAGAAAGTGCCCTTTAACTACGTAAAGGAAAAGAGCTACATAGCATGGACTTTTACGCTCATGCTTGACTTTTCCGAACTGAGCCTGCACAAAAACAGGCTCCAAAAGGAAGGATTGCAGACAAGCCTTGAAACGTATGCGAACCAACTGGCGGAAACGCAAAAGCAGACGGACATTCGTGAACGGCAGTACGACTACATGGTAGAGCTGTACGGCGAAAACGTGCACAAAGACAAAACGATGGTACAGAACCGCAGGCAATATTCAGATGACATTGCTGCACTGTACAGGTCGGGTGAATGTTCGTATTTGGACATGAAAGCAGCGGAGAACGAGTATCTTTCTGCCGTGTGCAACATGGAAAACGATAGCGACTTGCTGTGGTTTTATAGGTGGATGAAAGCACAGAACAGGTAACTAATCGACCTGTTCGAACCCCCGATGGTTTCGAACAGCTCAATAAATAAAGCATTTAAGGAGACTGAACAAAAATGAAAACAGTGGAAATGGACATCGAAAAGATTACAAAAAGGCTGGAAGAGGAAGGATGCCGGGTGCTCACTGAGGACGAACTGAGGCTGCAGGTGAACGGCGGCTGGGGAAGGAGCAGCTCTTCGAGCAGCAGTTCCTCTCGTTCCAGTTCGTCCAGCAGCAGGGGAAGCTCTTCTTCTGGAGGCTCTTCGAGCCGCAGCAGCGGAAGTTCCGGCAGGAACAGTTCGGGTACTTCCAAGAAAAGTGAGTCTGGAGCGACAAAGACAAAGACATCGTTTGGCCAGTCAATCAAGAACTTTGCCGAAAAGTACGCTTCAAGCAACTGGCAGAAGAACCACCCGGATTTCGGAGCGCATTCAAGCAGAAACAGCGACAACGGAAACAATGGCTACAATGGCGGAACTTACAACCGCAATGGCAATGGTTCAAAGGCGGGCTACAAGGATGGAACGGAAGCTTCAACAGGTTCTGAAGAAGCAAAGGCCGGCGAAAACACGACAGCAAACGGAACTGCACCCGCAACTGCAAAAGCAAGTGCCCCACAGCCTAAGAGCCAAAAAAGGGAAACGTTTTCATATAAAAATGTAGGCTTTGTTAATCAGAAAACGAAGAATTATACCCAGTTTAAAACCGTGATACCAACTCCTTCTTCTGCTCTTGACAAATCAAATAGTCAAAAAAATCTAGAAAAAAACATACAGACTGTATACCCTGCGAATTTAAATATTAGTGCAAAGAATTCTCAACAAACACAATCCAAGTTCTCCTTATCAGGTTCTGGAGTAGGAATCGATATAAGCGAAAATTCTGTACTAAGCATAAAAACGGAAGGAAGTATTGTTCCCAACTTTTCGAATAAAGGCTCATGGGCAATACAAAAAAGTTATCCAGAAGGAGCAATTTTCGGAGTAAGTGTTACTACCCCTATTGCAACTTTTAATGGGCAGCTTGATAACATTACTGTCAAATTTGAAACTCAGTTTTAGCCATGGGAAAAAGGATTCTAAAATGCCAATAAGAAAAAGCTTTTCGTTGATATTAATTTTTTTATTTATGATACAAAACGGTTATACAGAAGTAGATTCCATTACGGACAGAATTATTCGTGGTGCTCCTGTATTTCTGGAAACGGAAGATGAAACTGTTTCATTATATGCAACGGATAATATAGCACGGGTAAAGAATTTGCATATTCCATTCACAATGGATAATCATGATTCTTACTGGCCTATAATAGAAATGAGGGCTGGTACAGTTCCCTTGAAAATGGGATTTCAGCCATGCGGACTTGGGGTGGATATGGAAGCATATACGACATTTGTCAGAAAAATCGGCGGAGCGGATTTGGAACGCAGTGTATGGAATTCTATACGTGAAGAGACAATGGCACAGTATCCTGATAGAGAGCCTGATAAGTTTCTTATGAATGATATTATAAACAGACACCTGACTTCTTTTAGGGTATATGATATAAAGATTAATGATATTAACATGGGGCAAGTGGATGCCAGTTTTTATGATGCACAAGAATATTACGATAGCGATGAAGATGGTGTAATTGGATTACTTTTTTTTGCTAATTGTGACAACATTATCATTGACTACAGAAATAACGAAATCGTAGTGAATGCACCTGCCATATCTTCTGAAGGAAGTCCCATGCGGGTTTTGGAAGGTTCTTGCAGCATTATTCTTACTAAGGTCATGATTAATGGAGTTGAACAGGATGCAGTCATTGCTCCAACTGCCAGTTCTGTATATTTACGTGATGATTACAAATCAAAGAAATATTACTCTGATCAGGAAATACTATCTTATTGCTATAACGGCAAGAGTCGAAATCCAACAGACAAGTATAAGAATGTAACTGTAGATATAGATGGTATTACCGTGCACTGCAAGGGATATTTTACAAGTCGTGCAAAAGGTGAGATGGCTGGAGAATTCCTTAATCACATGATGCGCAAAGTAAATTTCCTGGGCTATCCGGTATTTAAAGGACACCGCATACAGTTTGACTTGAAACAAGGATTGTTCCGCATGGACTAAAAATGGAGCATACAATGGCAACTGGTAAAAAGAAAAAACTGCGCCTTTACGGACAAGAAAGCATGACGTACACAAAGGAATTCCTGCTCCTGCAAGTGCCAAGAGAAGTCAGCATCCTGTTCTTCACAATAGTCCTGCTTTTTGCAACTGCAGTTGCAATCGTTGTGTTTGTCCGCATTGACGATGTAATAAAGGCGGGAGGCATAGTGCGCACCAAGGACAACGTATCAGGGGTACACAACGTAATTGCAGGAAGGATAACCGAGCGGTATTACAGTCCCGGTGCAATGGTGCACAGGGGCGATGCACTCTACCGCATAGACTCATCCGCCTATGATGCCCAGTACAGATCCCTGCGTGCGGAAAAGGAAAGCCTTGCCGTAAAGATTGACGGCATAAGGCAGCTGAAGGAAAGCTATGACTCCGGCAGGAACCTCGTAGAACCATCGAATGCGGAGGCATTCGCTCGGTTTGAATACTATCTGGACAGATGCAGGGAGCTGGAGATACAGGAGCAGATAGCCAAGAAAAAATACCTTGCAGAAAAGAACCGCCCTGCATCGCTCCGCCGCGAAAAGGCCGTTGAAATTGAGCGCCTGAACCACGAACAGGCTTTTTCTGCACTTGAAAGCCTGAAAAGTGAATTTGCGGAAAGACTGTTTGCGGAAGAAAAAACGCTGAGCCTTTCATTCCAGAAAAACGAGCAGGAACTGTCAAAGCTGGACAGCCAGTTTGAATACCTGTGCATAAAGTCCCCGATAGACGGCTACGTCCAGGAACTTTCGTCACTCAATGCAGGCGATTACGTAGAGGCGGGCAAAACTGTCCTGAACATCGTTCCCGATGATGCCGAAAGCTACCGTGTGGAAATTCGCATAGCACCAAAAGACATAGGGAAAATAAGTCGGGGCATGAAGGTGAAATTCCGTCTGACGGCTTTCCCCTATTTTGAGTATCAGGGTGCAAACGGAACAATCACGTCGGTCGATCCAGACATACGGAGTGAAGACGGAAAGGTTTATTACTACAGTGTATATGCAGACATAGACCGCACTTCATTTTCCAACCGCAGGGGAGAATGCTATCCGATCAGGGCAGGGCTTGAAACTCATTCAAGAATCGTACTGCGTACAAGTACGATACTGATGTTTGTTTTACGCCGCCTCGACTTTTTATACTGATTTTTCAGGGATGCGATATGAGTAAAATTGCAAAAGTTCTTCAGCATGACGAAACGGATTGTGCAGCCGCATGCATTTCCATAATCCTGCACCACTACGGCAAGAATGTTCCGCTAAGAAAGATTCGCCAGGAAGCAGGAACTGACACCCAGGGAACATCAGGTTACGGCTTGCAGTATGGGGCAAATAAATTCGGACTTTCATGCAGGGGAATGTTCTCCCCAAACAAGGTCCTTAAAAAGGACGTTCCCCTTCCAGCCGTATTCCACTTGCGCAAGGGTACGGAGCACTATGTCGTTGTGTATAAGATCAGAAAAGACAAGGTGTTCATGAGCGACCCCGACTGTGGGCTTTGCAGCATGGGCATCGAGAAATTCAAGGAACTTTGGACTGGAATATTTTTCATACTGTGTCCTCTCCCCAAATTCAGGCACACTTCTGAAAAGGACGGCGTACTGCTCCGTTATCTTCCGCTTTTAGCTCCATACAAAAAAGCCGTTGTACAGGTGTTCTTTGCGAGCATGATCCTTTCCATGTTCGGAATCTTCATATCATTCTATTTCCGTTTTTTGATAGACGAAGTTCTGTATGCACAGATAAAGTCTACGCTCAATGTATGTTCTTTGTGCTATCTTTTGGCAATACTTTTTCAGACAGGACTTCTTTTCTGTCGAAGTCAGATAATCAGCTATCTTGGCGAAAAGATAGATGTTACATTACTTGGAGAATTTTTCAGTCATCTTTTACATCTGCCTATGAGTTTCTTTTCTTCGAGAAAGACAGGAGAGGTTCTTTCCAGAATCAATGATGCAGAGACAATCCGTAATGCTGTTTCTTCGGCAACTCTTTCCATATTCATGGATGCCTTTATGCTTGTAATAGGCGGAGCTTTCCTTGTCAAGATGGGAATGCAGCTCGTTCCCGTTGCCGTCATTCCCGTAATGATTTCTTCAGTCATCGTATGGGCATTTGCACGCCCTTTTAGACGGCTCATAAAGGAAAAGGCCTGCATTGAAGGAGAAAAGAACGCCTGCATGTACGAAAGCATAAACGGCATTGCAACAATCAAGGCTCTTGCTGCAGAACAGGGAGCTTTTGACCGTGCGGAATCCCTCATTGTTGAATCTGCAGAAAAGTCTTTACGTCTTAATGCCCTCGGAAACGTTCAGAATGCACTGGAGGGCATGGTGTCCGGACTTGGAACGCTTGCAATGTATTGGGTTGGCAGCAACCTCATATTCAGCGGAAAGATAACCCTTGGCCAGCTGATTTCTTTTGTCACGCTTTCGGGATTCTTCCTTGACCCGTTGCGCAGGCTGCTTACAATGCAGCTGTACCTGCAGGAGGTGGCGGTGTCTGCAGAACGCCTTGCGGACATCATGGACGTTAAGGAAGAGGATGATGACGGTGGCGTGCACAAGGAAGAGGCGAAATCTGTTATGGGAGACATAGAATTCAGGGACGTTTCATTTTCCTACGGAACGAGGGGAAAGGCTCTGGAACATGTTTCCCTGAAAATTCCCGCTGGAAAGAAAGTTGCATTTGTAGGAACATCAGGTTCTGGCAAGACTACGCTTCTAAAGCTGCTCATGAAGTTTTACAAGTGCGATGAGGGCAAAATACTGATAAACGGCAAGGACATAGCCTGCTATTCAAATGATTCCTACAGGGAAAAGATTGGGTATGTTCCTCAGGAAAGTCTTTTGTTCAGCGGAACCGTAAGGGAAAACATTGCATGGGGATGTGACGCTGCGGATGATCACAGGATTGAGATTTGTGCATCAGCTGCACAGGCCTCGGAATTTATAGAACGCCTGCCAGACAAATACGATACGGTTGTAGGAGAACAGGGAGCAACGCTTTCTGGAGGAGAGCGTCAGAGGATCGCCCTCGCACGTGTATTCATGCACCGTCCTCAAATGCTGGTCATGGACGAAGCGACCGCGAGCCTGGACAGCATTTCGGAACAGGCCATAATGAATACTGTTTACATGGGGATTTCAAACCATACTGTAATCATGGTGGCACACAGACTGTCTACAGTACGTTTCTGCGACATTATTTATGTATTCAGCAATGGACGCTTGGTTGAACAGGGGAAGCACGAATCCCTGCTTTCCAAGAAAGGAGTATACGCTTCCCTCTGGACTGCACAGAACAGCATTCCTTCCGTCCGTGGAAGCAACCATAAAATTGGCAAAGGAAAATAATGCCAAGAAGGCAAACTTATGAAAAACAAAGAAATGGACATTGAAGCGATTACGAAAAGGCTGGAACGGGAAGGATGTCGCGTCCTTACGGAAGACGAGCTAAGGCTCAAGGTAAACGGAGGCTGGGGGCGGAGCAGCTCTTCTAGCAGCAGTTCAAGCTCGTCTCGCAGCGGAGAAAGCTCCTCATCGAGAAGTTCATCTTCTGGCAGGAGCAGCAGCCGTTCAAGTGGAGGCGGAAACAGTTCAAAGCGGAACTCCGGTTCTACAGAAACGACAAAGACGAAGACTTCGTTCGGGCAGAAGGTCTCGAATGCAATAAGCAGCATAAAGAGCTGGGCGCAATCTCATGCCCCTACAAACAGGATGGACAAGGGCTATGGTAGTTCCGGCAAAAAAGACAATGACACTGCAGGAACTTCACAGCAGCATGCTTCGACCTCTGACACATCAAGAAGCAGAGAAGTCGAAAACACAAACCATGCAGTTGCAAATGCGCGTCCAGGGGGCACCATAACGAGAAGCAATGGAACGAAAGTTACCCTAAAGCAGTCGGACATAGATTATGCAAAGGCTCATGATACGACTGTTGCAGAGCCATCTTCTCCCAGAAATAATTCAATCTCAATACAGAGTTTGAAAAGTAATCATAAAGACAAAATTTCTACCACAAATAGTAACACTACAAATCACAAAAATAAAACTCTTTATAAAAACAACATTAATGATGTAAATAACAATAAATCAAAATTATCAACTAAGGCAAATAAAAAGAAAGGACTCATTTCATTATTTTCAAATGATTGTTCTGATAAAATTTTTACTACAGGCTTATCAGCGACTGGAACTGTTACGACAACATCTGGTGGTGTAAGTGCAGGAATTTATGTTAATCCCAAAAATGATAAATTATATGAGATTTCAGAACGACTAACAGGCACTTGTAACCCTATATTTAGACTCGCTGGAGGTATAATAAAATCTTTCAATACTGAAGAATTAGGTTTATATGCAGGAACGGAGGTTGGAGCTGGGATCGGAATTTCTGGTTCTGTTGTTTTGGAAAAAGGAGAGTACCGTTCTCTGGATGACATGAAAGGTTTTTATGATGATTTCGGTATTTCTGGCGGTCCGAGTGGCGTTTCTGCAGGACTCGACGGCATTTTTAATAAGAACAAAGAGTTTATTGGAATAACTTCAAGTATAGGTTTTGGAGCAGGAACATTGTTGGAAGTACATGATAGAGTCGGGATGACAGGATCAATTTCGATATTTAATTCGAAAAAAGAATAAGGATTAGCATGAAATTTTACAAAACCTCACAAACAAAAAAAATCATCCTGCATTGTTCGGCCTCTATTTTCTTCTTGGCAATAGGTTTCAGTATGCTTCATTTGAACGATGAACGAGGCATAGGTCTTTTTATATGGTCATTCGGCCTTTTTGCATGCCTTCCTCTGTACATAGCAATCTGTGATTTAGAGTTGAAGGGCTGCATCCTAGTACTGACAAGTTCATTCAAAAAAAATCATTTTCTTTGTTCCGAAATCAAGGTTAAAGTAATAAAAATTGATAAAAGATTGGGGTCTATAATTATAATGATAAATGAAAAAAAATATTACGTTATTTATTCAAAACAAAATATCGACTTGTTGAATAAATTGCAAGACTGAGAATCACAGACTACAATAGAAGCTTCAGTAAAAAACTCAAGCATCAATCGGTGTTTTTTAGAATTTTAATACTAAGGGAGAATATAAGGTCATAAATGAAAAACGATGAAATGGACATTGAAACGATTACAAAAAGGCTGGAACAGGAAGGATGCCGCGTCCTTACGGAAGACGAGCTAAGGCTCAAGGTAAACGGCGGCTGGGGGCGGAGCAGCTCTTCTAGCAGTTCTTCAAGCAGTTCAAGCTCGTCTTTCAGCAGCGGGGGAAGCTCCTCATCAAGGAGTTCATCTTCTGGCAGGAGCAGCAGCCGTTCAAGTGGAGGCGAAAACAGTTCAAAGCGGAACTCCGGTTCTACAGAAACGACAAAGACGAAGACTTCGTTCGGGCAGAAGGTCTCGAATGCAATAAGCAGCATAAAGAGATGGGTGCAATCTCATGCCCCTACAAACAGGATGGACAAGGGCTATGGTAGTTCCAGTAAAAAAGACAATGACACTGCAGGAACTTCACAGCAGCATGCTTCGACCTCTGACACATCAAGAAGCAGAGAAGTCGAAAACACAAACCATGCCGTTGCAACTGCACGTCCAGGGGACACCATAACGAGAAGCAATGGAACAAAGATTACTCTAAAGCAGTCTGACATTGATTATGCAAAGGCACATGATGTTACACCAACTGCATCATCTACAGCAACAAAGATTACAAACTCTCCCGTAACGACATCAAACTCTGCTCCATCAAAATCTGCAAGAGCTTTTATTCAAAAGAAGATAAAATCTATTTTGAATAAAGATCCTGTCAATAGATTACTTAATCGCATAAGCCAACTGACAAACAGCACTAAAAGTTATAGCATAAATTCCAGCTCTTTAAGCCGTAATGTTCCAATCCAACAGGTTACCAAAACATCGACTGCTTCTGATGCTCATCCAGTTGTTTCTTCAACATCTTCAACTCCACTTACTTCTATATGTTTAAGCAAGCAAGAATCAGTCAAACAGGAAAAAAGCTGACTATAACTCCAATAAACAATAGTGATAATATTGCTAAAGCAATTGCAGAAATTGGAGTGCGTACCTATGATTTATCTACAGGATATAGATGCGACAACTGGGTGGAAGATGTTCTTGAAACCGCAGGAAAAGATCCTCTAAAGTATTTCAGCGGTTCTTCATATTCAAAGACCGTGCAGCAGCATATAGAAGGGCTGAAAGAAGGTTCTTATACAACAACCGTGCCTAGTGAGACTGGATATTATGTAGTATTTATGGATCATGGGCATATAGGAAAGAATGGCACCCCCTATGCACCACATGCAGGTCTTCTATCCATTGATGGTTCAGGAACAATGACCCTATGGGACAATTCCCTAGGAAATAAAACACTCGGAGTTGAACAAACAGTTGTTACGGCAGCGTCGTCAACAAGAATTTCAGAATTTGGATATGATAATTTTTATTTTCAGAAGATAAACTAGGAGATGTATATGAGCAAACGAATATTAGATTGCTTAATTTTTATGGTTTTACTTTCCCTTGTTTCTTGTTCGGACAGGAAACAAGAGCAAGGTCACATAGGGGAAGACAGTACAGAAAAAGAGGTGATTCCATTCTACTATAATACCAAGTACGGACTTATAGATTCCAACAGAAATGTTATCGTTAACCCTGTTGAAGCTATCCATCTTATGTCTATGGTTGACGGAGCTGCCGTTGTGGTGACAAAAGAGTTTCATCGAAAAGTCATAGATTGTAACGGCAATGTAATTGCTGAACACTTTTGGGACTGCGGACGGAATTTTAGTGAAGGGCTTCTTCCTATAAAATTCCGTGACAGGTCAGGGTTCATAAACAACAGGGGAGATTTCGTCTTTGAATGTCCAATAAGCCTTGACTATTATGGATATGAACAATCTCCTAAAGGATATCCAAATTTAGAATGCTCCTTTTCTGAAGGGCTTGCATATGTTCCAGCAAGTGCAACAGAATGGAATATATATGATAAAGAAGGTACTTGTCTTGCAGAAGGCTTGCAGTTTATTCCCAAAATGCACAGTGTCTTTAGGAAGGGATTACTTTGTGTATATGACAAGGATGGAACTCGTAATTATGGATATATAGACAAGTATGGCAAGCTGATAATTCCATTCATGTTTACGCAGGCAGAGGATTTCAGTAGTGGATATGCAATGGTTGTGTACAATGGGAAAGATGCCCTTGTAGATACAGAGGGGAACGTGTTCTATTCCGAAGACATAATCGCAGGAAATAAAGCCCCTGCTTTTTTCCGTCAATGATTTTAACTTACCGTAATAAATCAAACTAAATAAATTCTAGGAGAATAACACATGAAAAAGATCTTATTTTCGCTCATCATCTTGATGGCGGCTTGCATTGCAAAAATTGCAGCATCGCCTGCCGCCGTCAATGTCTCCAATCTACCCAAAGACGAAAAATTCAAAGAGTTGATGATTGACTTTGACAGTGCATACGAGTCAATCAGACTTCCTGACGTCTCTGCCACAAAGTCAGAAGCAAAAGAAAAGGAACTGGCATCTGCAAGCAGACTGCATGATTTCCTGTGCAAACAAAAAAAGGCAAACTATGACATGCAAGTCTTGAATCTGCTAGTCATGCGATGCCTGTACAACTATGACAGGGTTGGTACATCTGAAATGGAAAAGGAATTTTCCAGAATCAACAAGAAGTTTCCCAAAATGACAGCGCATCACTGGGTTTACGGCAACTATTTGATTACAGCAGGCAAAACAGTTGATGGAAAACTGGAGTTGGAAAGATACTTGGAAATGAATAACTACATGGCTAACAATTTATTCATTTCCGATTATGCCTATGCACAACTCATGTGCAACATGCCGCTGAACGCCTACTATACGATTACCAACGGAGGAAACATTGCAGAAGAAGATGTAGAAGATGTCCAACTTTTGAACTTAATAAAAAATTTTATACGGGAAAGTTCTTCTACAGAAACTTATAAAAGCAATCAAGTTTGGACTTTCGCAAGGGAAAACGGTAACTTCAATTATGTCTACAGCACGATGCTTGGCATTTCAATTTCATGCAAAGATGAATGGAACATAAAAGTTCAGCCGTTTACATCACAAAATCCTGCTTCATGTCTCATCATGCCAAATGAACTGTCTTTGAATGGCATCAAAGTAGGCATAAGCATCCTCCTTCTCGCATATCCAGAATCAATGTATGAAGATAAAATCAAGCAACAATACATTGACATGTTTAACATTACAAAACAAACGAAAACAAAGATAAACAATGAAGATTTTGAAAAATATGAATTTGAAGACCTTTCCCGGTACAACGATGCTCGAAAAGGAGCAAAAGGCTATCTTTACATTGCTAAAATCATTCCCCAAAAGTTTTCCGGTGCCATGTGCGAGCATGAAAAAGATTTATCAATGATAAAAAATGTGAATGATTCCGGCAACTCTTCATATTCCAGATTTACTCCTGTTCAGGACCGGCTCAACGAACCTGTAAACATCATCATTTTCGTTGATTCTTGCAATGCATTAGCAAAACAGACAGACAAATTGATTGACGACATCTTCAGTGCCAGTGTATTTAAATGACGGTTGCCCGTTTTAAAGCAAAAAAGACTGCGGAATAAAGCACATGCCTAACATCCACAGCCTTTTTTATTTTATTATTTTATGGCAAACTTATCTTGATTTTTTTGCCTGCCTTGAGAATGTCTTTACACCTTCAATAATAAGGATGACAGCAAGAACTGCCATTGCAGATGCAAACAGCAACTGGAACCAATTGCCCCAGTGAAAAGCATTTTTTGCACCTGCTGCCATTGCAGAACATTTTGCAATGACAGTACGCACAAGCTGCGTCAATGTTGCAGCAAGCATGAATACGGTAGGAATGTAGAACATCTTGTTGTTCTTACCAACTTCTCCAAGCCATGCAGCTACTGCCATGAGAGCAATTCCTGCCAAAAGTTGGTTTGCAGAACCAAACAATGCCCAAATTTGAGACAGAGAAAGACCTCCGAGTGTACAGCCAATAAGAACCATCAGTGCCGTTCCGAACAAAGGATGAGCGAGACATTTGCGTATGCCAGAAGCATTTTTGTATGATACTTCATTATCTTTTAAAAACAGCTCGCTGAACATAAACCGACTCAAACGAGTTGCAGAGTCAAGAGATGTAAGGGCAAAAACAGAAACTGCAAGTGTAAGCAGGGCATAGATCGCATTATTCTGATCAACAAATCCGAACATCTTTGCAATACCAGTAGCAAATGCTACAGGAGGAGCTCCTTTAAATGCACCGTCAACGATAAATGTCTTTGAAACCATGCCAACTGCAATCAAAGAAATTACACCTAATGCAGACTCTATAAGCATTGAACCATAACCTATAGCTTTTGCATTTTTTTCGTTGTCAAGCTGCTTTGAAGTTGTACCAGTTGCAATAAGAGAATGGAATCCTGAACATGCACCACAGGCAACAGTAATGAACAGAGCAGGGAACAAAGGACCTATCGACGTCTTCCAGCCAGTAAAGGCAGGCAGTTCAAACGTTGCCTTTCCAGTAATGGCAGAAAATACAATGCCGACAAGAGCAAGAGCCATCATGCCATAAAGAAGGAATGAAGAAAGGTAGTCACGAGGCTGCAACAAGCACCATACAGGTATCAATGATGCAACAGCAATGTATACTCCTATGAATACAATCCAAGCAGTTCTGCTCATTGCAAAACCAAAGTTAAGCCCAATTATTATAGAAATAATAATGCCTGCAAGACCTATAATAGTTGCAGGAAGAGTTTTAACTCCACAACGGTTTGTGAGCACGCCATAAATGACAGCAAGCACAATGAACAAAAGAGAAATCATTGCAGTTGTCTGGTTGCCAGTCGGATTTGAAACAATTCCAAATGTTCCGTCACCAGTAAAAAATGTACCTGCAACAACATTTACGAACGAAGCGATTACCAAAATCAAAACAAGGAGAGCAAAAACAATGAACAGTTTTTTTGAAGTCTTTCCCATCGAATCCTTAATGATTTCACCGACAGACTTTCCTTCGTGACGTGCAGAAGCAAACAAAGAACCAAAATCCTGAAGACCACCAAAGAAGATTCCTCCTATGACACACCACAGGAATACCGGAACCCAACCGAATACAGCAGCCTGAATAGGACCGTTAATTGGACCTGCACCTGCAATTGATGAGAAGTGGTGTCCCATCAAAACGGCAGGCTTTGCACAAACATAGTCCACACCATCTGCTTTCTCCATAGCAGGTGTTTTTTTCTTAGGGTCAATGCCCCACTGCTTTGCAAGCCATGATCCGTAAAAAACATAGCCGATGAAAAGCAAAGCGATTGCAGCAAGAATAATAAGTAATGCTGTCATTTTTTTTCTCCTCCAAGAAAATATTATAAGCGCACAAGTTTTTTCAAGCTTGTTCCGAGCCTGTTTGCAACAGACCTCCCAGTTGAAACCTCATACGCCATTAACCTGTAGTTGCTCCATCCCCACAAACTGAGGTAATAGGATTTTGAATGCTTGGTTTTCTTTATCTGCTGAAAAACATCTTCTTCTATTTTATCTGCCACGATTATCAGCGCAACGTCTGAATTCCGATGTCCGTAATACGGCTTTACCCGCGAAAGACCTTCGTTCCACGCACAGCAATCAAGTTCAGAGGCTTTTTCTTGCGTAAGCAAGGGAACTTCTGCAAAAAAAACGAATTCATGAGAGTCGATATCTGCTATTTTTGCCGCACGAACAAGAACATATTGCTCTGTATGGGAATGAAATTCGGCCTCGGCAATGAACGGAGAGGCAACATTTTCCGTTTTGATTGTGTAATACTGCCCGAAGGCTTGAATAACTTTTTGTAACACAGGTTGGAAGTTCATAGCCGTTAAAACGGTTTTAATTATACTGTATTTTTTTTTTATTGTAAAGCAAATATTGCATATTTATGCAGAAAGATGAATTGCTCTTGCAAGAATGAACAAAAGTAATGTTTTGAAGCCCGTAATTTCGGGCTTCAAAACTCAGCAACATGCCTAAAGAAGCCAAAAACAAATCTTTAGAGGTTGCTGATTGTTTATAAATGTCACTAATCAAGTTTATACAAAACACACGGTCTACCGCCAGTTTCGTAATTGATGCTCTGCATGGCCGATCCTACTTCTACCATATAGTTCATGTAGTGGCGTACAGTTACACCAGAAAGCCCCACGTGCTCAGCAATGCTATCACCGCTCGTCCATCCCTTCTGCTCCTTCAGGTATGACTGAATCAGTTCCAATGTCTTTTCCTGTATGCCTTTTGGATAGTCCTTTGCAATAAATTTTTTTGCACTAGTAATAATGGAATCTACCCGGCGCTGGTCAAGGACTGAAGAATCATGCAAGGCTGACATCTTGGCTGCAAACTTTTCCAGTGCAACCTGAAACCTTTCGTATGCAAACGGCTTTATGAGGTAGTCAATAACGCCAAGATGCATTGTGTTTTCCAAGGTAGCAGTATCATTTGCGGCAGTTACCATGATGACTTCCGTATTGAATTTCTTTTCGCGTATCTGCTTCAATGTTTCAACACCATCCATGAACGGCATATACACATCCATAATAACAAGGTCGACCTTGCCAGTCGCAAGAAATTCGAGAGCATCCGCTCCATTTCTGCAAGAACCACATACTTTAAACTGCTTGTTTTTGCATACATACTGTTCATTTATCATTGCAACCATTGGGTCGTCTTCTACAATCAAAACATCATAGGCCATATCTGCTCCTGCATTCACTGCTGCTTAAAGCTTACTATAAAACACGTTCCTATTCCAGTCTGCGATTCAAAGGAAATGCTTCCTCCAAGACTTTCAATAAGCTGCTTTGTATGGTACAAACCAACACCGCGTCCAGTGCCTTTTGTTGAAAATCCATTTTCAAACACACGGTCCTTGATATCATCAGGAATACCACATCCATTGTCCGTTACAGTAATGAACAGTTTCCCCGGTTTTGTAAATGCACCGAACACAAGTTCCCTACCCGTAGCCTTTCCCACGGAATCGAGAGAGATGTTCATGTTCATGGAATCAAGGGCATTGTCAATCAGATTTCCAACAATGGTAACAAGGGCTTCAGACGGCAATTGAATGTCCGAATCCTTAAAATGAAGTCCATCCTTCAGTATAAATTTTACATTGCATTCCGAAGCCCGTGCTATCTTGCCAATGAGCAAGGCTGCGAACGAAGGATTGTCAACAGAATGCATGACCTTGCTCAGGGTTTCCCGCTGGATGATGGAAATGTTTTCGATATACGACACTGCCTTATCGTATTCACCAATTTGAATCAGTCCCAGAATGACATGCAGCTTGTTCGTAAAGTCGTGATTGTTTGCACGCATGGAATCAACCAGATATTTTGTTCCCGACAAGTCTTCCATCAGCTTGGTATATTCCGTGCGGTCATGCAAGATTGCCACAGCACCGTTTATGTCCGCCTCCTTCATTACGGGAATGCAGTCTATCAGCAGTTCTGTGCCGCCGTTCGTCTTTTCCTGTATGCCAAAGGTGCTCTGTCCTGTCTTCATGGTGCTGCACAAAAACTTTTCTACAAATACTTTTTCGTTGATTTCATTTATTTTGTCGTTTTCCTCGCAATTGAGAATCTGCTTTGCAACGGCATTCATAAACTGCACGTTTTTTTCATTGTCAACGGCAATGATGCCATCGTGAATCGATTCCAAAATGTTGTCGCGAATGGTAAACATGGAAGAAAAGGTGTCAGGTTCATAGCCCAAAAGCTTTTGTTTGATGCGGCGCGAAAACGTGCCAGAAATGACAATTTCAATGAGAATGGCGGCTATTGTTACGGCGATGAACAGCAATATCGTTCTTTCGGTCACCGTGCGGATGGATGTTTTGAGGATGATTGTCATGATAAAGCCGCAGTAAGCCCCCTTTTCATCGTACAGCGCCGCATACGTCCGTCGCTGAGGACCAGAAGGTCCGTTTTCATCGACTGCATGAAACTTTTTTTCGTTTGCCAGAAAATCAGGAACGGTTCCGTCAAATTTTGTTCCGATAAGGCTGTTGTTAGTATGGTACAGGCGGACATTTTCAGAATCTACTATAGATATGACGTCTACATTCGGAAGTTCGCTACATACAGAATTGAAATATGCACGGAAATCATCATCGGAAAGATTTTTTGTAAAACAGTACAGGCGCGAAATCAAGTCGGCAGTGTTGTGCAGGTTCTGATCTACCGCCACCGCATTTGCATTTATGTTTATGTACGCACCTCCGACACTCAACAAAATGGTAATGACAACAATGAGCAGCAGGTGAGTTCGCTGTATTTCCTTTCTGATTGTGTTCAGAGATCCTTTCTTAACATCTTTTATAGCATTCACCCCTTTACTATAGCAGATTTTCAATTTTTCAAAACCTTTTTTAACTAAAAAAATCTCTGCAAAAAAGAAATTTATTTTTTATATTTCAAAAAAAATTGTATTTTTTTGCCAAAACGATATGATAAAGACAGTTTGAAACAAGAGCAGGAGCAAGGGCTTCTGTTCTGGAGGAATAAAATGGGATCACTATTTGAAACAGGTATGTTGGTATGCTTTGGATTTTCTTGGCCACTCAATGTCATCAAAGCATATAAAGCAAAATCGGCAAAAGGAACAAGCCTTGCCTTCATCCTTTTGATTATCACTGGCTATGTGGCTGGCATTACGGCAAAAATCATCAACCACCAGATGAATTACGTTTTGCTCGTATACTTCTTGAACCTTGTAATCGTATTGACAAATTTGGCTATATATTTCAGAAATCGTTCATTAGACAGGAGGACAGAAACCATGTTCAGAACAAACAATGAAGAAAGTGATGCAGTAATCCTTTTCGGAGGTGCCGCAGACAAAGAGATTCCCGTTGCAGAAATTGCCCAGAACTATGAGTTCAATTTCAAGATGTACAACAGGAGTTCCTACACCCTTTCCCTTAAAGATGCAAAAAAAATCTTTACCGAACAGGTTGAATCTTTGCGTCCAGAAGCTGTAATTCTGCACATTGGAGCAAACGACACTGATTTGTTCAAGAGGAACTCTGCAGAATTCGACATAAAGTACATTGACTTGATTTCTTTCATCAAGCAGTCCAACAAGAACAGAAGAATTGCCCTTGTATCAAACATTGACAGCACAAACCACCATGCATTTGACGAAATGAACCGCCACATCAAGGCAATTGCAGATTCCGAGCACTGCATTTTTGTAGACATTGACAATGCAAAGCTGTGGAATCCAGAAGCTACAAAGGAACTTATGTCCTTCATGTACAATCTTGGTTTCGACCAGCCGCTCAACATCAAGAAACCTTTGGGCGACATTTCAGAAATCCTTTATAGCTATGCATACCAAAACGGCATTCTGCATGCTGTTGAAAGCAAGGCTGTCTGATACACAAATCCATTTCCCACAAAAAAGCTTTCCTTATCACAGGAAAGCTTTTTTTATTGCCAGCAATTTATAGCTTGCTGAATATAAGAGAGCTATTTATTCCTCCGAATGCGAAGTTGTTCGACATGACATACTGTGCATCAATTGCACGTCCCTGTCCTTTTATGTAATCCAAAGCACCGCACTCTTCGTCAACCTGCTCAAGATTTAACGTCGGATGAAACCAGCCTTCGTTCATCATGTTCACCGTGCACCATGCTTCAATGCAGCCACATGCACCAAGCGTATGCCCAATAAAGCTTTTTGTCGAGCTAATGGGAATTGCCCTCTGAAACACGGAATATGTTGCCTGAGTTTCGGCAATGTCTCCGGCATGGGTTGCCGTTCCATGGGCATTCACATAAGCAATGACATCTTTATCAATGCCAGCATCACGAATGGCAAGCAACATTGCCTGAGCCATCGTTTCTCGGTTTGGATTTGTAATGTGGGTTCCGTCCGCATTCGTTCCAAATCCAGCAACTTCTGCATACAATGTAGCGCCACGTTTTACGGCATGTTCCATGTCTTCCAGAACAAGAGAGCCGGCACCTTCGCCAATGACTAGTCCATCCCTATCCTTGTCGAATGGGCGAGGCTCTTTGCCTGGCGTTTCGTTCAATATAGCAGTTGCCCCCATAGTATCAAATACAGCAGCATCTGGTGAAACCAGTTCTTCTGCACCACCGGCAATCATCATGTCCTGCATGCCGTTTGCAATCGCCTCATAGGCATAGCCTATGGACTGGCTGCCCGATGTGCATGCAGTATTCGTTGTAATTATCCTTCCGCGGATGCCATAGTAAACGCTCAGGTTTGCAGCACACGTCTGAGGCATACACTTTATGTATGTCTGCGAATCTATTTTTGACGTATCATTGTTTTCAATCATTGCATACAGAGCCATAATAGAGTCCATGCTCCCCATGCAGGAACCATACGCTATACCCGTTCTGCCCTCATGCAGTTCATCCAAAACAACACCATCATTATTCATGAGACCAGCCATCTTCAACGCTCGGTCCGTTGCAACCAGAGAAAGCAATGCAACCCTGCCCATTCCGCGAATCTTTTTTCGAGGATACTGAGGCAGTTCCTTTTGATACGGACAAGCTAAACGCGTATTCATCAAAGGGAAAGCATCCCAATCCTTCATGTACACGACACAATTTTTGCCAGACCGCAAGGTCGTAAATGCTTCTTGCCAATCATCGCCCAGCGCACTCACCATGCCGCCGCCTGTAATTACGACACGACGTTTTCCATCGTGCCTGATATATGCTTCAGAACTCATACCATGCCACCATTTACAGAAATAACTTGCCGAGTAATGTATCCGGCCTGTTCCGAAAGCAGGAATACGGCAAGGGATGCCACTTCTTCGCTTTTGCCAAGACGTTTCATGGGAATTGCGGAAAGAACAGCATCCAGAGGGAGGTCTTTTGTCATGTCAGTTTCTATTACGCCTGGCGCTATGACATTCACGGTAATGTGACGGCTTGCCAGCTCCACGGCGAGAGCCTTTGATGCACCTATGAGGCCTGCTTTCGAGGCACTGTAGTTTGTCTGTCCACGGTTGCCCATGATGCCGCTCACAGACGAAACCGTAATGATGCGTCCTGCTTTTTTTCTGCACAGAGGCAACACCAAAGGCTGTATGACATTATAGAAACTGTCCAAATTCGTATGGACAACACTATCCCAGTCTTCACCAGAAAGTCCGGCAAATGTATTGTCATGAGCGACACCTGCATTGCTCACAATGCCCCACAGTGCACCATGCGTTTCAGTCAAGGAGTCGAGTTTTTGCCGGCAGTCTGCCCTGTCCGTAACGTCAAACTGAATAAGTTCTCCCTGTCCATGTGCAGAAAGAATTTCTGACAAAACAGTTTCTGCCCTTTCTTTTCCTCGATTATAATGTACAATAACATAATAACCTTCTCGAGCACAGGCAAGGGCAATGGCTTTTCCAATGCCGTTGCTTGCCCCCGTAACGAGGACTTTTTTTTCATTCATTTCTTCTGACATAACGATTCCTTTATGTTTTCCATTTCCATCACAGTAATTTTTGCAGCTACAGCTTTTTTCAAAGCCGCATCTCTAGCCGATGCATTGTTTTCAGCAACAAAAAGCGTACATGCGTACTGGCTTACATCATCTGAACAAAACTCTTCTTCTATCTCTATGACAGCCCTTGTTTCATTTGCAAGAACAGGAACATTCGCCGTAAAATTTGACACACTCAAAATGACACCGGCTCGGCTCTTGTCAATCATGCGACCAGAAGCCCTGATGATTGCAGCAAGAGCCGATATGCCCTGTGCGAACATTTCAAATGCAGCCCAAGAGGGAACACCGTCCATGCTTTTATCGTAGAAAATGCAGCGTTCCGTAATGTCACATTCTCCTGAGAGTGTTTTCCGTGCAATGTCATGTGCTGTCACCCTGTTCAACAAAAGCATTTTTCCCCGATGAGGCATCAGTTCCAAGAGTGCCGCTCCTTCCAGCCGTTGTGGCACCAGAGCCTGAACAGCAATAATCAAGCTGACGTTTGCACCGCCGAATGCAAAAGAATTTGACATGCAGTACTGAACAGGAAAACGACGGTCTGCGCGGGACAAGGTACTGGCATCAAAAGCAGAATCAACGATGTTCAGCCGCGGCAAGGCATCATCTGCCTGTTTATCCCAGCATTGGACAGGAAATTGCACTTTATCCGCTCCAGCATTACGCACTATCGTTTCGTAGCATACGGCAAGCTCTAGTGCACCGGCAGCACCCAACGTGTGCCCAGTTTCGGATTTTGTAGAGCTGCACGGCACCTCATAATCACCGAACACCGTTTTTACAGCTTTTGCCTCCATGGCATCATTAAACAGTGTGCCTGTGCCGTGCAAGTTCAAGTAGTCAATGGTTCGAGCATCAACATGTGCCGATGCAAGGGCTGCCTTCATAGCCTGCACAGCCCCAAGTCCTTCAGGATCTGGAGCCGTAATGTGATGGGCATCGGCACTTTCCCCATATCCTGCAATCAACAATGCAGGCTTGCTTTCTGCAAGGTCATCTTTTGCGAGCACAAAAAAAGCAGCACCATCCCCCAGCGTAATGCCGTTTCGGTTGCGGCTGAAAGGATTCGTTTTTTCTTCAGAAACAGCTTCAAGAGCGTCAAAGCCAAGAAGCACAGTATCAGACGCAATGTCAACTCCGCCAACAACAACAGCATCAGCACAGTTTCCCTGCACCAGCTGACAGGCTTTTACAAATGCACTTGCACTGGAAGAACATGCTGTAGCAAATGCGAGCGATGGTCCCTTAATGTTGTACAACTCCTTTATGTACGTTGCAACATACGAAGCCCCTTGCATTTCAAGCTGATATGACAGGGGAAAAGCACCTGCATTAAAATAGGATTGGTGAGCCGCAACAGAAAACTCGCTTCCATTGTCACAGGAACCGACACAGACGGCAACCCTGTCTTTTCCATACAATGCAAGTGCTTTTTTTATGACTCCATCAATCTGTGCAACAGCAGCCTTTTCAATACTGATAATCTTCATGTCATAACGAGCTTCATGGGCAGCTTCAAGATTTTCTTCTACTCGTGCTGCAAAAAAATCTTTTTTACAGGCGTTTACTTTTTTCATGCCATCCTGAGAGCCAGAACTTACGGCATTCCATAACGCATCGCGCCCGCAGCCTGCAGCACAGACAACACCGGGATATGAAACAAACAAAGGCCTATTCATCAGCAAGCTCCGTCAATCTGTAAGTATATCCCCGAATATAATTGTGCAGCGTAATGCACCCATCTTTTTTCTCAATCATTTCAACAACAACATCTCCGTCTTTTATGAACCGATGCTCTACACCGTCCAATTCAGTCATCGTAAACGAAAGCCCTGCAGCTTTGTATGCTGCATCCAAAAGAACAGAGCTGTAATAGACATTCTGAAAATCCATTATGACATATTCAGGCTTAATGCCATCAGGCAAAAAAGCAGAATGCAATGAAAGTTCCGACTCAGAATACAAAAGCGAAGCAATTTCTATGCCGAGTTCATTCATCATGACAACAGAAATCTTTTGCTCTGTGCAGTCCGTGCTGGCAATAAATGTCATGGATGTTTTTTTTGCATCAGAAAAAGTACCTTCAAACAGCTGCATGGTGCTTACGCTGTGCTCAACAGCGGATGGAGGCAGAAGATATACTTTTTTTACATCCGTTACATAAACGAAAATTCTTTTAGGCGTTTGCATGCTGGCACAAGAGGTCGTACAGAGCAAAGTATAAAATGCACTACAGAAGAGAGCACACAGTACAGCACTTCGTACAACATTTGCAGCAAAAAAAAGTGGTACACGGAAATTCTTTATACACACTTTGATATGTGGAACATTCATAGTTTTCAACCTTCACCTTCATCAAAGTTCTAAAGCCATGCTTTAAAACAACGTTGCAACAAAAGCAACAGTGAGCCCCGCAAAAATTGCAAGACCAATGATGTGCACAGGTACAAAGAACTGAACGCAAGAGTACAGAAAGAAAGTGCCGTTGTCAAAAAAGAAAGGAGCACTGCAAAAGATTCTACCCTTCGGTCAACTTTGTCCTGCAAAATGTAAATAATGTAATCCAGCCCCAAGCCGAATACAAGAACAATGCCGATAAGTGCAAAAAAATCAATGGAATTTCCAGTTGCACAGAACACAGCCGTTATGACACTCACGCACAGCACAGGAACAGATGCTATCTTTATGACATGCCGCCACGAATAGAAAAACGACAGCACGACAATGATGATGAAATATGCCACGGCAAACAAGACAAACACGATTTTTGTAAGATAATCAAGGGATTTGCCAATGTCAGACACCTTATCGGCATACATTACATTGACATAAGAATCGGCAATATGCCGATATGCCTGCGGATTAATGGCAATTGACGGCAAAATGATTGAATAGTATCGTTCGCCAACCTGCCCCAACCACAATGAAGAGATGAGTGACTGCATATAAGAAGGGAGTTCATCTTCTGGCGTAAGAAACGAAGACTCACTTGCAGCATACATATTCCTAAAATCATCCCCAAAAGACCTATCATAACCCAACGATTCATACTGCGATTCTGCATACGGCAATAAAGAACGAACGGCATCCAAAGACTTCTTCTGTTTTTTTATGGACGGAATGAACATGGATGTTGCAACGAAACCATAGTCAGTATTTTTATGAATTTCCCGAAGTTCCTTGCACACGTCTTCTTCAAGTTCAAGGACATCTTCTGTCGAATTTCCGCTTACAATAAACCATGCAGTCGGAGCATACTTTAAAACAGCATTTGTAATCAATGCATCATCCTTCAGACGGCCTTCGAGCGTATACAGTCTTGAAATGTTGTTCCTTACTTTCAGGTTGCCTCTGTTTACATACAGTACGGCCAAAGCACCCACCAGAATCAAAAGGGTATACACCATGCTGGTTTTAAAGTTTCTCTTTCGTTCAAAGAAACGGTTCTTTACCTTAAGGACACTGTTTTTATCTTTTTTGGGCATTGGAAACAGTGGGTAGATGAATACCGTTATCAAAAAGGCGCTCAAAATGCCAAAAAAACAAAACACCGCTATCTGCTTTAGTAAATTGAACGGAGCAAGATAGAGACATACAAAACTTATTTCGGTAGACAAAAAGGACAGGGAAAGCCCCCTGTACGACTGTTTGCGGCGAGCTTTCCAATTGATGAAAAAGTGCAGGCTGTAGTCAATGCAACACCCGACAAGAGATGTGGCAAACACCAGTGCCAGAACATGTATTGAACCGAACACTATATATGTTGCAGCAAATCCTGTTGCACATGACACGAGGATTGAAGCACCAGAAGCAAAAATCGGAAGAGGAGATCGAAACACTGCAACCAGAAGGGAAACAACAAGTACAAATGACAATATAGAAATAACGGCAATTTCCCTGGCTGCCTCCGTGGAACTCTTGTAGCTGTGGAACGGTGTGCCCGAATAGACAAACCGCACGCCATTCTTTTCCAAGGCATTGCATACAGCATAAATTTCTGCAATGCCGTTTTTTCTGCTTGCCAGAGCAGCACCGCTTTTGCTCAGCCTTCCGCTCAACATGACATACCATGCATCATCATGAAAAGCCGCCAGCACACCGTCTTTCGGAGACAGCGAAATTCCCGTTTGTTTTATCATTGAAAGATAATTCTGCAAATTGTAATCATCAAAAAGGAAGGGATCTTCTTCAAGCCGCTCAATGTCAGACAGCGTAAAGACACCATAGGCTTTTGCAAGCGCATTTCCGGCAAACCTCTGAGCACCTTCATCACGAGCAATCATTTCCACAGCAGCATCATCAAGCAACTGAAAACGGTACTCATGCAACAGCTCCATTATGTCATTCATTGATTCAGCATCTGCATACAAGGAAAGAGCCGTAAAATGCGGGCTGTCTTTCAACTGTTCGTATGCAAGCACGGCAGTTTTTTTTGCCAGCGCAAAATCAGCGCTTGAAACAAGAACAATGACATTGTTGGATGTTTGCTGAGCAAGCAGAGCGTCAGCCTTACGCTTAGCCTGAACATCGGAGGACACGTGAGTAGTGCTGGCAAATCCAGCAACATGGGTTGCAGAACCAAATGATGCATCGGGCATCATCGAAAACAAATCCGCCTGTATGTTCAACCCACCCGAAAAAACAGCCATCACCACACAGGCAAGGATTAGCGCAAGATGAATGAAAAGATATAAATAGAGCGAAAACTTATTTTGCGCTAAAGAACGCTTTTTCGGCATCAGACAGTTCCTCTTTGTACACTTGATTTTTGAAAGCATAATACACAGAATTGCCGCTCACTTCTTCGACAAGCATTGAATCAAGAGACACCGTGTCAGAAATGCTCTGTCCTGTCAAGACAATAGAATGCAGGGCATTGGCTACCGTTGCATCTTTAGGGCTAAGAATCATCTTCCATGACGATGCCGTACTCAAAAACTTAACGTGAAAATTGGTTTCAAGGGAATCCCTGTTGCCAGAAAACAGAGAAGACAGCGAACCTGCAATATTGGCAAACACTTGGTTGTCGGAGCCGTCTATGACAGACGAAGAACCATCTGGCAGCGTCTGTATGATGGAAGAACGAGTAATGGCAAGAACAGACGAAAACGGACGATGCGTATTCCAGACAATTCCCTCATGGGAAAATATATAGTCCCCAGATGATTTTAATTCCCTGTCCATCGAGGCAGAACGCTTTACCTGTGTAAAATTGCCGCTTGTAACGGAATGAGCAGTCAAGCCTTGGCATACAGAATCAAACTGGACGTTCCTGCCTTGGGCATGCAAAGAAAAGCAACAGAAAAGAACTACAGCATAAATAGAAGTATGAATCAAAAAAAGCTTCATGATTTTGCCTCCATTACTGGTTTTGCTGCAAAGCATGAACCCTGTCAATAAACACATCAGGACAGACGAACAGAGTTTCTCCTGTCTGCATGTGTACTGCCATTTGGGTGCTTTCAGCCATTGTTGTAAGCTCTCCGGTATCATTATTATAGAATTCGTATGCAATCTTAATGCAGTTTTCGTATTCCGTCAAACCGGCCACAGCCCGAACCGTTTCTCCAAAATGGAGCGAACGGATGTATTTTACATGCACGTCAACCACGGGAAATTCGACGCCAGCATGCTCCATGTCTATGTAATTAAAGCCAATCTTGTCCAAAAGGGCGCAACGGGCTTTTTCCATATACTGAACGTAATTACCATGCCAGACAATGCGCATTGAGTCTACATCGTAAAATTCTACTGGAAACACAATCTGCTGTGTTACAGTAGCTTTATCCAACGATTTCCTCATAATGCACACCTCACTGCCAGTAATTATAAAAATTATACCATTGATAAGGATACAAAATACAGAGCTTTTGCATGATTTTTACAAATTCCCCGCATAAATCCTTCATTCTCTCCATCCGCTCCCTGCGAGTTGCAACCAGCGGTGTTTTTGCCTTTTGCACATACATGGCATATTTCGGGCGGAACATTACGGTCTTTTTCCGCAAGGCAAAAACAAAATAAACAGGTGCTTCCAGCAAAAAGGCCAGCAAAAACGCTCCATAGGGATATTGAGCTTGTTTTCCCAAAAAATCACAGGAAAGTGTCCTGTCGGGGGCTTTAGGAGACGTTCTGTCAGCCCCAATCACCACAAGTCCTCCATTATGCACGGAATCCTGCAGTTCTTCAATCGTTTCAATTCCTATGTCAGCTGAATTGACAAGGTGCACCGCAGAATCAGGGTTTATTTTCTTTACCGTTTTGTTAAATTCTGATGCATTCATGTCCATGATGGCAGTAACGGGAATGCTTCTGTCAACTCCCGTTTCGTGTAGTGTAGCAAGACAGCGCAGCAACTCCGAGTTTCCTAAATGCGATGCAAGGATATAAGCTCCTTTTCCCTGTCCGAGAACCTTTTTAAGGTCTACCACATCATCATCTTGAAATTCGATGCTTTCAAGATGTATTTTTTCACTCCAGGCAGACACTTTTTCGACAATACTCAGCGAAAACGAATAGATTTGGGCAAACGTATGCACGCGAGTATGCTTTTTCCCCACATACGCACACAGCTGTTTCTGATACAGTCGGCAATACATGCGGGCTTTCCGAGCACAAACATAGTAAAAAAAACTTACAAAAAAAGTACAGAACGAAAGAAAAGGAAACGGCACGTATTTGACCAGAAAGGCCAAAAATGCAATGGGACGGTTTGTTTTGACAACTTCCTTCTGTCTTGACCAGTGTTCACTTTCAGCAGCCATCACACTTGTTCCCCATGACAAAGGCTTTTCCTTCGTGCATGCCTTTGGACAATAAGCAGCGGCAATCGTACAATCATGCCTACACACAGCCGAGCGTACGTTGCTGATATGTGCATGTTGTCGCGTACCATCCGAAAATTTGAAATGCCGTCTTTCGGATAAGTTACATGCACTCCGCAGTTACGAATTTCAAGGCCTTTCCAGCTCAAATGAACCAAAATGTCAGTATCATAGCCCATGTGACTGTTAATGACGGCATGATGACGCAGCAGTGCCATGTACGGAGCAACCGGATACACGCGGAAACCGCACAACACATCTTTAATGCTTGCATTCATGGTAACAAACCGCGCCCACGCATTCGAAAATTTCCTGCCATTGCGCCTGCTGGCGGGAACAGAACTGTCATATTCCGGGTAACCGCAGATAACGGCTTGCGGAGCCTTTTCGGCTTCCTTCAGAAACAGTCCGCATACCGAAACATCATGCTGACCATCGGCATCAACCTGAAACACGTGAGAAAAGCCCAGTTCACTTGCCTTGCGCACGCCGTCATTCATGGCACGTCCTTTACCACCATTTTTTTTGCGCCGCACAAGTACAACGTCTTTGGCATGGTTTCGTACAACAAGATCTATCAAAGCCTGCTGTTCAGCATCATTACCGTCATCAACAACAATGACAGGAAGACTGTACGACAAAAGACTTTGCACGACAGCTTCCAATGTTGATCCATGATTGTACACAGGAACAATGAAAGCCGCATTCATGCAAATTTCCCCGATGAATACACTTTTTCACCATCATGTGCATCAGCAATCAAAAAAGACACTTCCATTTTGTTCCTGTCACACTCCATGTCAATCCTGAGCATCGTATCAGGAAAAACGGGCAGAGAAAACTTCATGCGCTTTATGCGGGACACTGACTTCGGCAGCCCAAAGTACTTGCCTGCAAGTGCAACGACAATGCCAAACTGCCCCACAGCAGGCATCAGCTTGAACTCAGGAAAATGACCGTCAAAAAAAGCACAGTCCCGTGGAACAAAAATGTGCACAGAAACAGAGTCCTCATCTCGAAAAACTACCGTTTCAGGGGGCACGTTGCATGTTTCCAACATCAGTCTTTCTCCTCAAACAAGGCCTTGATGTCTTCCTTATGCTTTTTGCCCTGAACATCCGCGGGAAGTTTGTCTACAAAGCGCCATTTTTTGGGAATGACGACATTTTCAAAATACTGCATCAGGTAGTCATGGAAATACGTATTCAAGACAAGCTTTTTTTCGCCTTCAAATTTCTTTTTGCCCTCTGCATTCAGCTCCAGTGCGGCTGCAAGATACTGGCGGCGGTCTTCCATGGCAATAACCTTGACATCTGCAACAAGACCAGTCTGCATGATGCGGCTTTCCACTTCCGTCATGGAAATGCGTTTTTCCTCAATCTTTACGATGGAATCTATCCTGCCACGCAAAAAGAATGTGCCGTCGTCATTCATGTCCACCAAATCGGCAGTGGCAAATCCTGCAGGATCCTTTATGTACGGAGAAATGATTACAAGGCATCCGTCGTCACCTTTCCACACCTTGGCATTGTCAAAAGGAGTCCATGCAAGTCCATTTTTCGACTGCCGGTAGGCAATGCCGCTTGTTTCCGTCGAACCATACACTTCCATCGGCCAAAAACCAAAGACCCGGTCGGTACGCTCCGCCACTTCTGGAGTCAGTACACCGCCACTTGTAAAGATAAAGCAGTTCTCCAGAGGAAGCTTTTCTTCCACATCTACGGTACGCTTCAAGAATGCAGGAGTCGCAATAATCATGTAGTGCCCATCTCGAAGAGTTTCAAACTCTTCGGGAAACTCAATGCGCGTGCGGCGGAATGGCACTCCCATGGCAAACGGCAGCGAAATGCCGAACAAAAAGCCATAAATGTGATGCTGGCTCACTGTCGTAACAAGGAACCGCTTTCTGAACTCATTGCCCCACTTTTCCATGATAAAAGCATTGTCCTTTTCAAATTCAGTCATGCGCTGCTGTACGCCTTTCGGCTTTCCCGTGCTGCCAGACGTATACATCACGATTTTCGTTTCATCTGCATTGATTGCAGGTGCAGAGCGAACAGCTTTTACATCGGGTTCTTTGCACCGTGCAATGGCCGACGGAATGTGAATGGAATCGGGGGCATCCTGATCCGTAAAAAACATGATGCCATCGCCCTTTATTTCATGCAGGAACGATTCTGAAATGTTCTGTGTCAGCAGAACCGTTTTCCTGCACTGCAAAAGGGCAATGAACGTTACCAGAAAATACCAGTAATCTTCGCAATGCAAGATATATTCACGGGCATCCGAGCTTTGTATGATGCCACGGACTTTTGCCGTATCCTTCAAAAAGTCAAGCCACGTCTTGTATTTCTTGTCAGACCAGACATGCTCATAGCACAAAATGTATTCATCGGGGCGAGAATCAGCCTTAAATGTCGAAATAGTACATACGTTTTCCATTTTCTTATTTACACATCTCCTTATGATAAATTCTACACTAAAAAGCACTCCCATGAGCACATACGATATGAAGCCTGTATATGCAGACCACACTGCATAACTGCACGACAAGGCCGTAAAAGCAGCAATGCAGCCGTTTGCAATAAAAAAGATGCACCAGACAATGCATACTTTCCTGCAGTACGATTCTACTGCCTTTTGACGGGGAGAATCAATTATGGACTTGTCAGCCATCGTTGCAAAAAGAAAAATGATGGACGGGGGAAAAAACAGGGTACTGCCAAAGACAAACAGAAACGTTGCACTCACGGCAGATGAATACAGTTTTAAGAAAATGTCCTTGTTCGTAACAAAGCAGGCCGTCCCTGCCAGCAAAAACAGCAGTGACGACACAAGGGGGCGCACCCGCGTTCCCTTTTTCATGCCGGCAGCACTCAAAAAAAGGGCGCATCCTGCCACCATGACGCACAGGGACAAAATCCGGGCAGGAAGATGAAGGACTGCCAGCAGAACAAACACCACAACTGGGTACAATACGGCCAGTACAATGGAAAAAACGTGCAGAATTGTAGTCACTATCTGTTTCTGTCACCGATTTCGGTTAATGTACGGTTCAAGCTTGTCAACAGCGTCCTGCACTGTTTTTACGGACTTGAACACATCTGGATCAATGCGTTCAGGAATGAATTCCTTCATCTTTACGACCAAATCAACAAAATCAATGGAATCAAGGTCAAGTTCATCAACAAGAAGCGCAGCAGGAGTAATCTTTTCAGATTCAACCTCAAAATCCTTTACAAGAATATCTTTTAATGTGTTAAAAATCTCTTCTTTTGTCATTACACAGCTCCACAACCGTTCAGCGTGCGGAAGCAATATAGTCTGCAAGTGCATTAATGCTGGCAAAATGCTGCTTGTTGTCACTGCTTTCGCTTGAAAACTTTATGCCGAATTTCTTTTTCAAGGCAACGCCCAATTCAAGTGCATCAATTGAATCCAAACCAAGCCCTTCTCCAAACAAAGGCTCGTCATCTTTTATGTCTTCGGGTGTAATGTCTTCCAGTTCAAGGGAAGATATGACAACTTCTTTTATTTCCTTTTTCAATGCGTCCATACAGACATCCAGTATAAGGAAAAGACCGCAAAAAATCAACCCAAGTTTTTTTTGTTGCAATATTATAAAACTCCTGCAGAACAAAGTGGAGAACTGAAAGATTAAAGCTGTCTCACGAATTCGATTTTACTATGCAAAATATCGCTGCATTAATCCTCCGCGTAAAATCTGATTTCGCACTGACATCCTGTACGTACTTCAAGAACTTCTTCAGGCTTTCATTTTAAACCTTGCCATAAGCCTTTCGCATCGTAAAACCTTAAGGTTTTGTGTCGTAAAACCTTAAGGTTTCGTGTCGTAAAACCCTAAGGTTTCGTGTCGTAAAACCTTAAGGTTTCGTGTCGTAAAACCCTAAGGTTTCGTGTCGTAAAACCCTAAGGTTTCGTGTCGTAAAACCCTAAGGTTTCGTGTCGTAAAACCCTAAGGTTTCGTGTCGTAAAAC
>JAFVDR010000226.1 GCA_017476165.1 Treponema sp.
GTTCCCGTCATGCGGAAAATGTACGAAGCATCTTCGACACCATCACCGTTCACATCATAGTTTCCGTTTGTATTTTCAACAAATGGATGCTCCGTAAAGAAATCAAGTCCAGTCACATTATTCTTGCCAATTGCATTGCGGTGAATATCGTTTACAAAGTCTGCAAAGTTCAAAGCCATCGTATCGAGTGACTGCAATTCAGAACGAAGATCCTTGTCTCGCAGTTCAACCAGTGCACCGAGAGAGCCACCTCTAAAAGAAGCATCAACCTGAGTATCGTGCCATACAAGTCGAGAATATCCCTTGTTATTCAAATCCGTCACTTCATCAATCTGGCGGTATTCACTTCCCTGCACAATCATCTGTCCGTCCGTATGCACAAGAAATTCATCAGGATCAGTACGTGCAACCGTAACATTAATAAGATTGCCAAGCTTTTCAACCAACAGGTCACGACGATCCATCAAATCGTTTGGACTATCACCCATAGCCTTGCTTCTTACAATTTCACCATTAACATCTGCTATCTGGCGAGCCAAATCATTTACCTGTTTTACAGTTGCATCAATATCACCATTTACCTGATTTGAAATGGCAATAAGGTTATTGTTCTGCTGTTTTATTGAATTAGTAAGGCTCTGACCCCGTACAACAACAGCATCTCTGGCAGCATTGTTACTCGGATCAGAAGAAAGAGCCTGCCAGCTTTGCCAAAATTTATCCATGTTGGAACGAACAGACACTTCATCAGGTTCGTTATATATCTGTTCTATCATTGCATAGTAATTGTTGCGCGTATCCCAGTAAGACTCTTCATTAGTCTGAGCAATGATGCGTGAATCAAGAAGTTCATCACGGACTCGTTCAATGCTTTCGATCTTTGTTCCCTGACCAATCTGACCAGCAAGTTCTGCACGCTCCAAGTCTGGGCGATACAGAGGATCCATTGTTGAGACTTTTACGCGCTGACGGCTATAGCCTTCGGTATCAGCATTTGAAATATTATGGCCTGCAGTCTGAATCTGAGTACTGTGAGCCATAAGGCTACGCTTACCAATTTCTATTCCTGCAAAAGATCCTGACATTTTCCAATTCCTCCTTATTCACCCATCCTGCATGCAAAAAGCACAATCAGAATTCCATGTTTACCAATACATTACCAACTTCAGGTTTTACAAGCTTTCCTGCAGGAGAATATGTTGTTGCTGTTTTTACAAAACATTCTTCTATTACATTGCCAATAAAATCTTTTGTTGTCGTAACATACGTACGCAACGCTTCATTTTCAATCTTGCTCTTTGCAAGTTTTGTCCTGAGACTCACAAACAAAGGCTCTACAGAAGGTTCGTAGTAAATATGTTTATCTTCGTCAGCAATTAATTCTCGTTGCTGATCCAGTTCAACAAACGTGTCACTCATGCGGTGCAAGGCCGATATGGAATCCTGAAGAGATTCCCAATTTCGAGACTTGACATTTGCATGCATCTTGTCCTGCTCATTCAAGATAGAATCAAGAAGCTCATCTTGAGACTGCAAAACCTTTATGAGCTCAGTCTTTTTGTCTGCAACAGGAGCTTCGCCCGATTCATCCGCAGATTCACCTTCAAAATCTGCTACCTTAGAAATCGTTTCTGGCGAAATCGCTTCCACAGAAGCACCTTCTCCTAAAGCTTGTTCTTCACCTTTTTTCTGCTCACCAGACATCAATTCCTGTTTGAACTCATCCGCTGCTTTCTTTAGCTTGGCTGCAACAGCCTTCATAAAACCCATTTTCATTTTATCCTTCCCACACATTGAAAAATAGATTATTCAATATCTATTATCGGAAAATAAAGGAAATTCTTTAGAAAAGAAAAATAATTCAGTACATTTACACGTTTTATCTGCCCATGGTATAATGAATGCATGAAATACGGCATTTTTAGAGTAGCATGTGCAAGCCCGTCACTGGCAGTGGCAGACTGCACCTATAATGCACAGCAAATTATTCAGACAATAGAATGTGCAGACAAACGGGACATCAGGCTTGTCGTGTTCCCAGAACTCTGCATTACAGGCTATACCTGTGCAGACCTATTTCTGCAGCGCACCCTGCAGCTTGCAGCAGAACAAGCCCTCATTGACATTTGCAAAAAGACACAAGACTGCAACTGCATGAGCATTGTAGGGCTTCCGATTACCTATCAGGGAGCAAGATACAATTGTGCTGCATATCTGTTCAAAGGCTCAATCATTGCCATAATACCAAAAACATTCATACCAAACTATTCAGAATTCTATGAACGCAGATGGTTTACTCCCTCTGAATTCTGCCAGACAGACAGCATTACGATAAATGATGAATTTGCAGGCATTCCATTTGGAACAAACATAATCATAGAAGACAAAAATGATCCGTTGCTGAAAGTAGCCTGCGAAGTATGTGAAGACTTATGGGTTCCGCTCGCACCATCCACGCGACATGCCTTGAACGGAGCAACTGTCATTGCAAACCTGAGTGCAAGTAACGAAGTCGTAGGAAAAGCCGATTACAGAAGGACTCTCGTTTCTGCACACTCCGCAAAAACAGTTTCGGCATACCTGTATGCGAATGCAGGTCATGATGAAAGTACAACAGACATGGTATTCAGTGCACATTCAATCATCGCCCAAAACGGCTCCATAAAAGCCCAATCCGATTTATTCGCAACAGAAGTTCTTACTATTGCAGATATTGACCTTGAACGCATTGAACAAGACAGATTGAGAACAACGACATTCACGACCTGCAATGCCTTTACCAGAGACAGCCAGTCATTATATCGCTTTATTTCTGTAGAATTCGACAACAATTCATTCTCAGATTCTGACAACCAAAAATCAATTGGTTTTCAGTCAAATGACGAAAAAAAGGAGTCTTCTTCAGTTTCACTCATCGGAGGCGTAGACAGACATCCTTTTGTGCCGACAGGCGATAAAGAACGAAGCGAACGATGCAGAATCGTCATTGAAATGCAGGCAGAAGGACTTTCAAAGCGCTTACGCCATATTCATGCACAAAATGCAGTAATAGGTTTGAGCGGAGGCCTTGATTCAACATTGGCATTGCTTGTCACGGCACGGGCATTTGACAAATGTGGCATTGAACGCTCCAAGATTATCGCAGTAACCATGCCGTGCTTTGGCACGACAAACAGGACATATACAAATGCATGTACACTCGCGCAGAAGACAGGAGCTACACTGAAAGAAATCAACATAAAAAAAGCAGTACTGCAACATTTTTCAGATATAGAACACGATGAATCCGTACATGACGTTACATACGAAAACACTCAGGCAAGGGAACGAACACAGATCTTGATGGATATTGCAAACAAATGCAACGGCATTGTAATAGGAACAGGAGATTTAAGTGAGCTTGCGCTTGGTTGGTGTACATATAATGGCGACCATATATCAATGTATGGTGTCAATTCAAGCATTCCAAAAACACTTGTACGCTATTTAGTAGAATGGTCTGCAATGCAGTCTGAACAGAAGGGAGAAGCAGCGCTGGCAACTGTTCTACGGGACATTCTTGCAACACCTGTAAGCCCTGAACTTCTACCACCTACAGGCAAAGACATCAGCCAGAAAACGGAGGAGCTCGTAGGTCCGTATGAACTGCATGATTTCTTTTTATATTACGTATTAAGATGGGGATTTTCACCCAAAAAGATTTATTTTCTTGCTTTGCAGGCTTTTAACGGTAAAGTTGCAGACGGTTCAGAAACAGTCTACACTCGTGAAATAATCCTGAAATGGCTTACAACCTTTTACCGAAGGTTCTTTACCCAGCAGTTCAAGCGAAGCTGCATGCCTGACGGGGCAAAGGTCGGAACCGTCAACCTGTCGCCTCGTGGGGACTGGAGAATGCCAAGCGACGCCAGCTATTCAGTCTGGATGCATGAATTGCAGGAATTGCAGGACTGACAACAAACGTACGATTTCAATCAGTAAGAACGGTCGATTCGTGCAACGAAAACCGACCGTTCCCATCCGAACGAATCGACCGTTTTGCTCCATCAGAATCAGTCAATTTCAGTCTTCATCGACAGGCTCTTTATAATTGGAATTTTTTATGTCTTCATCTATTCCAGCACGATGCCTATTATAATAAAACAGAGACCATCCGTTTTCATTAAGCATTTTAATCTGCTCAACATAACGGCTGTCTTGATTGTAGGCAGATGCCTTTTCTAGGAATTCCTTTGACAGCCCCATTTCTTTCCTGTCAAAATAATACTGCGACATGTATATATCAGAAAAAAACTGTTCTCCGTCATTTCTAGACGATTCCACAGCATGGCTAAAGCACTTAAAAGCCTTTTTTTTACCGCCACCGAAAATTTTAGGAGCATAAAACATCCACTGACCAAGGTTCGTCAGTGCATAGCTCAGACCAGAATCAAGCTTCAACGCTTTTTCATACAGCTCCTTCACTCGAAAACCATAACGCAATGTTGCCGACAATGAAAACGTCATGTAGCATGAAGTAACGTCACCTGTAAGAACGTACAGCCATTTGTTAGCGGTTTCCTTGCCTTTCAGCTTTGAAAGATACGTTTCGTTTTTTTCCATCTGCAATTTCATGGCATCGCATAAAAAAGGTCTTTTATCAACTTCGTCATACATGTAATGATGCCGTTCCATTACATAAAAACTGTCAAAAATGAGCTTTTCCTGTTCAACATCAATGGAGTGCAGTGGCAAATTTCTGTCTGTTTCATTCTTAAATTCTGCAAGCAATTGCAGTGATTCCTTATTTGTTGCACAACTGGAAATTTCAACCCTGAATTTCATGAATTCGGCAATGCGCTGTTCTGCATACGAAGAAATTCCAGCATGGGCAAACGAAGGACACAGGACACACATGCAAAAGCTAACAATTGAAAAAAATAGTTTCATACACGTTATTCCATAAAAGATTTGATTCTGGGCAAATTCTGCAAGGCTACTGCCCTGCCCAAATCATACACTCGCTGAAGCTCTTCGGGATTGTGTTCAGTCCTTCTAATTCCCAATGCAGTTTCCGGGCACAGTACAAGGACATTTCCCCGTTTTTCCTGTTCAAATACATATTCAGTTTCCTTGTTGTACATGATATGCCTTTGAGCCATTGCAGATACCAAAGCAGGATACTTGTGCAAAGCAATCCTCATAAGCCACTGTAAGCCATTCTTCTGCTTAGTAAAACCTTTCGGCTGCGTAAGAATTACAATATTTTTTTCATATCCCAATTCTTGAAACTTTTTGAGCGGAATGGAATCTGTCATGCCGCCATCCAAAAGTTCAAAACCATCCACTTTTACTATTTTGGACGCAAGCGGCATTGATGCAGAAGCCCGCATCCATTCAAAATCTGTTTTTGAACAACTTTTAAGCTTTTTGTAGACTGCAGTGCCCGTATGAACGTCAGAGGCTACAACCCAAAATTCCATGGGATTTTCCTGATATGCCTTGTAATCGAACACATCAAGTTCATTGGGAATTGTATCATAGCAAAATTCAGTGTTGAACAGATTGCCAGTTTTCAAAAGCGATGATATACTGCAATACCGTTTATCGCCTGCAAATCGTTTATTGTATCGGATAGCCCGTCCTCTTTGCCCTGATTTATAATTGCATCCAAATGCAGCACCAGCAGAAACGCCTATGGCTCCGTCAAATGAAATTCCTTGTTCCATCAGAACATCCATTACACCAACAGAAAAAAGGCCTCGCATGGCTCCGCCTTCAAGGACAAGCCCAATTTTACTTTCTTTCATACATCTGAGATTATTGCAGATATAATCATTTTGTAAAAGAGGTATGGTATTGCTTTTTTTTAGAAATCGGTATACAGTGCACAGTATGAAAACACTGTTCAAATGGATTCCTGCAGCCTTCATCATAGGGTGCAGCTGGTATCTTTCATCGCAACCAACAATAGTCCACATGCCAGTTTTTCCCTATGCAGACAAACTCGTACATTTTATTTGTTTTGGGGGGTTAAGCTTTTGGATAAGCTTTGCCGTTCATTCAAAAAAAGCGGCAGCCATTGCGTTAACGTCTTTCTATGGCATAATCGATGAAATTCACCAACATTTTGTTGCAGGAAGATCATGCTCTCTTTTCGACTGGATGGCAGATACTGTTGGTGCCATTGCAGGATATTTCTGTTTTAGAGCAATACAAGCATGCTTTGCTAACCTACTCAACCGTGAAGAGAAACCTCTCCACTCTGAAGTTGTATAACGTCCCCGTTTTCATTTTGAACAGAAAGCACTCCATTATCTAGCACATCAAGCACTCTACATGTATACGCTCGTGTACCTTCACAACATTTTTCGGTTCCACCCGGCAATGGATATACCGTAATTTGCTTCCCAATTAGAACGGAACGAGATTTATACTCTTTCATTGCCTCCTTTTTGTACTCATCGTCTCCATCAAGAATAGCATATATCTCTTGAATAGCAGATGCACACAGCATGCTTCGTTTTGCATCAGCGTTTTTCAGGCATATACAGCCAACGGAATCTTTCAAGTCTATCGGCAGCGAAGAGTTCGGGATAATGTTTATTCCGCAGCCAATAATGATGGAATCAATTGAGCCAGTTTCAAAGCTTGCAATGCCTTCTGTCAGTATGCCGGCAACTTTTTTGCCTTTATGAATAATATCATTTGTCCATTTTATGCCACAATGTACACCATAGACAGAATAGATGCTCCTGCACAGTCCGACGGCGGCGGCTGCTGTAACGAAACCTGGATGCATATAGTGTCGGGGAATATAAATGATTGAAAAATAAATACCAGTTACAGCCGGAGAATAAAAATGTCTGCCAAATCGACCTTTTCCAGCAGACTGCTGAAGGGCAACAAGTACCGTTTTATGCAGGACATTTTTATCTTCCTGCAACAAAAGGCGTTTTGCTTCTGTATTCGTTGAATCGATGCTGTCGTAAAATCGGATGGAAACATCATGACATTCCGGCATAAACGACAAAATGCTGTCTTTTGTACAAATGTCGGAATGCATGAATTTATAGCCTTTATTTGTAACGGCATCTATTGCAAAACCCTTGGCACGCAGGGCTTTGACAGCTTTCCATACGGACACCCGCGAAACATGACAAAGTTCTGCAAGTTCTTCACCTGAAACATATCCGTCTACATGCCGTTCATCATGCAATGCCTGTTGCAACACTTGCAAAACAATGTCTTTAACTTTCATGCACAAAAATATCAGACCTTAAACAAGTCAATCTGTGTTCCAATCTTGTCAATAGAGTTTCTCATCTGATCGGAAATGTCCTTTAATGTTGAACCTGATTCAGAAATTAAATTGGCACCTTCGGTCATGTCATTCACGCTGTCCCTGATTGTGTTGGAAACATCCTGAAGAATTTTTACTTCATTCATAATCTTTTCATTTCGAGATGCCATTTCGGAAGAAGCTTTCTTGACATCCTGAGTACTGCTATTCATGTCTTTCAAGGCTGTACCAATTTGCCGAGAACCTGCAGTCTGTTCTTCCATGGCAGATCGAATCTGCATGACAATTTCATCTGTCTCCTTGATTTTTGACGATACAGATGCAAAGGCTTCGCTTGATTCATTTGAAAAAGAAACGACTTCCGTAATGGAATCGCGGATTTTGTTCAGTTGCTCACCAATCGTCTTTGATTGTGCTGAAGAGGTCTCTGACAGTTTTCTGATTTCATCTGCAACCACGCTAAATCCTTTTCCCGCCTCGCCTGCGTGCGCTGCTTCAATGGCTGCATTCATGGCAAGAAGGTTAGTCTGTTCTGCAATATTGGAAATGGCCAGATTTGCTTCCTGAAGCATCTCCGATTGATTTTCAATCTGCTTGATGCGTTCATTTACAGTCTGCTGCTTGTCATATCCTGCCTGAGAATTTGACGACAATGTTTCAAACGAAGAAAC
>JAFVDR010000227.1 GCA_017476165.1 Treponema sp.
AGAGACAGGCTTCAGGAATTTGAGCAGAAGTTGCTTGAAATCTCTGCACAAATTGAGTTAGACGAATCATCTCTAGACACGTATGAAATAGATGCAGAGATTCCTCAAACATACCTGACTCCCGATATTCTGTCCATAAGTGATAAATTTGAGCCGTTCGGAGAAAAAAATCCGCAGCTTCTGTTCTTGTCCAAAAAGATGAAAGTAATTGATGCTATGATTATGGGTAAAAATGAAAAACAACATTTAAAACTGATTATACATGCCAATGCGTGCAAATGGCCGGCTCTTTTTTGGAATGAAGGAGAACGTCTCCATAGAGATTTTGAAATTGGTGATGAAATAGACATTTTATATCATGTTGAGAGAAATTCATTTAATGGCATAGAAACACCGCAGTTGATTCTTGTTGATTTAAAGAAATCAAGTTGTTAAATTAATTATGAGGAGTATATTATGAAAAAAATATTCACATACATTTGCATGGTTGCAATGATTTCCGTTACAATTGGGCATCATTTCCTTTTTGCAGAAGAATCATCCATCGTTGCAGACAATTACACCTTAAACGTAAAATACAATGATACTTCAAAACCAGGAGATGCTGTCTTTGTTCGCCTCGCTTTTTTGCAGACAACAGGACAAATGAAGAAAAACAAGTTCAAGTTTGCAGACATAACGGCAACGCTCGAGTTATATCTTGATGAAAAAAGATTAGACAAGGCAGATTTTTATGTTTTGCAACAGGATTCTTCTGCAGGCAAAACGGTATTTCTTGCAGGCATTCCGTTATCCTCGTGGTGGAACAGCAAAAACAACTATTCACTAAAAATTGTATATAATTTGCCAAACAACAATTCAAGCTCCGTTACACTTCCATTTGCATTGGAATATAAAGAATTTGTAAGCGAAACAATTCCTCTTGATTCAAGGAATACAAGCATAAAAACAGATACTAGTTCTAAACGCATGCAGCAGATAAACAAACTTAATGCCATTCTTGGCACAATCAATGCAGACCATGTGTATCAGACAACAGCTTATATTCCTCCAACGCCAGCAACACGAAGAACTTCCTTTTTTGCAGACAGAAGAGTATACAAATATACAGATGGAAATTCTTCTACAAGCTTGCATTATGGAACTGATTATGGAATTCCAACAGGTTCAACAGTGAAAGCCTGTGCATCAGGACGAGTTGTCATGGCAGAAGACAGAATTTCTACAGGTTGGAGCATTATCATAGAACATCTTCCAGGTTTGTACAGTCTTTACTATCACATGAGTGAATTAAAAGTTACAGAAGGGGACTTTGTTGAACCTGGAACTCTTATTGGGCTAAGTGGAGCAACAGGCCTTGCGACAGGACCTCATCTGCACTGGGAAATGCGTCTGAATATGGCTGCTGTAAACCCTGACTATTTTACAACCAATTTCACCTGTGCTGACGAACAATAGCAAGAAATTCCTGTTCATTTATGATAGGTATGCCAAGTTGCACTGCTTTTACATTTTTTGCAGAGCCGCTTGACGTATCATTTGTAACAAGATAGCTTAGACCTTTTACAACAGAAGATTTTACAGTGCCACCGTTTTCTTTTACAAGATTTTGAGCCTCAGAGCGCTTCATTGTTGTCAGTTCACCTGTAAAACAGAACGACTTTCCTTCCAATAAATCTCCCTTTTTATTTTCTTTTTGTATGTTTATTGTCCCTGTTTCTACCAATTTAAGCATTTCCACTCGGTTTTCTTTTACGCCCTCAACAAATGTATGAGCCATAATATCTGCGAATCCGTAAATATCAGCTATACATTTTTCGTCAGCCTGCATAATAGAATCTAAGGTATCAAAACCACTTGCAATCAACTTTTCAACAAGCACTTCTCCAATGCCTTCAATATCAAAACCTGCTATAAATTTTGCAAGCGATACAGTCCTGTGGTTTTGAATGGAAAGAACAACTTTTTTTGCACCTTTCGATTCCTGTTCCTTCGAAAGGCTTTCTTCATTTAAAAAATACGGTGCCAGAATCTTTTCCGTGAGTTTATAAATATCAGATATGGAAGTAAGTATTTTGTCTCTAAAAAGAGCACGGACAAGCGTATCACCTAAATCTCGAATGTCTACAACTGAAATCCATTTAAAAATCTGATGCAACACCTTTTTGCTACATTTCTTGTTCGGACAAAACAGCCGTGTGCCTTCATCGACAAGATTTTCCCCACATACAGAACATTTTGTTGGAAACTCAATATCCTGCAATGGCATTACAGGATCACCCTCAAGGGCAAGTACATTCTCTATTTTTGGAATAATCTCACCCCTTTTTACAACGACAATATGACTACCTAATTTTATTCCCAAAGAGCGAATCGTATTAGGATTAACAAGGCTTGCTCTTTTTACAGTAGTTCCATTTAAGTCAACAGGATCAAATATGCCAACAGGGGTATAAGTAGCTCCTGCTTCATTCCATTCCACTGTTCGTAAAACCGAGACAGCCTCTTCAAGACTAAATTTAAACGCAATCTGTCGATCAGGTCTATCACGGCTTGCATCCTCATGATCCACAACCCTTTCTTTCACAACCAACCCATCGATGTCATAATCAAGCGTTTTGCGAATCTCCATTACATGGGCGCGATAGTCTACGACTTCTTGGGGTGAATGTACAATATAAAGGGGCACTGCATTAAAACCACATTTTTTTAACCACAGAATTTTATCCTCTTCATCTTTAAAAGGTTGCTCTCCAGTTGTAGACCATACATCATACGCAATCAAGGTTAAATGCTCACTGCCAGAACCATCTTTACGTTTCATCAGTCCATTCGCAGCATTACGGCAATTTGCCTTATCAGAAAAAAACTTATTGTGAACGGCATGAGTCATAATTACTTCTCCACGAATGCCTCCCGTAAATGCAACGGCACTACCATTCATGTCATACAAAGCTTTTCGGACACCATTCATTTTCAATGCATTTGCCGTAATTTCATCACCTATACGTCCGTCTCCACGGGTAACAGCATGAATCAAAATTCCATTTTCATATTGCAGTTCAAGGCTAGCACCATCCAATTTATATTCTACCAGATATTCTGAATAAGAATGTTTTTGAGCCCATGAAAGAAACTGCTCTGGATTTGCAGCCTTTTCCTGACTGCCCATAGGCATGACATGTGCAACTTTTTCAAAGTTACCGCTATCTGCTCCAACTTTATGAAGCAAGGGATTCGCAGGATCCAGCGATTTTAATTCATCCCATAGAGAATCAAACTGTGCATCTGAAATTTCGCCTTCCCCGTCATAATAGGATTTCTGATATTTTTTGATTAGCCCTTCCAGCTCCGAAATCCGTTGAACTGCATTTACATCAAATAAATCCATAAGAATATTACTCTTCTTCATCTTTTATAAAATATAATTCATGAATTTTTCTGCCGGCATCAAGCCCCTTTTGTTCAAATTTTGTTCTCGGCCTCCATTCCTGATGAGGAGCATATTGCATGTATTTATTATGAATGCCAGCAGTATGGGATAATTCTTCCAAAGCAGTTTCTGCGTATTCATCCCAATCTGTAGCAAAATAAATATAACCGCCAGGAGCAAGCTTTTGTACCAAAAGATTTGTATGTGGACGCTGCATGAGACGACGTTTATGATGTTTCTTTTTCGGCCAGGGATCAGGGAAAAAAATGTGGAACGCGGAAATCGAATCATCAGGAATCATTGTTTCTAGAATTTCCAAAGCATCATGTTCTATAATAAAAAGGTTTTTCAATTGACGACGCTTTATGTCGCTCAGCAATCTTCCTATTCCAGGAACATGCACTTCACTGCCAAGATAATTCATCTCTGGATTTTCTGCAGCTATGGTAGCAGTTGCCTGCCCCATGCCAAATCCAATCTCCATTGTTACAGGATTCGTATTGCCAAATACATCTGCAAAATTGATTGTCTTATGTTCAAACGGAATGCACCACACTTGATGAAGTTCATCATAACTGCGCCGTTCACTGTCCGTCATGCGTCCAGCCCGAATCACATACGTTCTTATCGAACGCTTGAAAATGCTATCTTCGTTTGATTCAAGACTCCCTACTTCTTCACCCACAACTAAAGCCCCTTACTCGTTCTTTTCGGTAAAACACACAAAACGTGCCTATCACTACTGATGTAGCACATTTTTTCTATAGCGGAATTTATATTTTTTTGTTTTGCTTTATCATACAACTCAGAAACAGGCTTAAAATCCCTTTCCAGCAATGGTAACACATGATTTACATCATTATCGATGCAATATGAGGGATAGTGAAGAACAAATGAAGAGTTTTCCTTTGAACCATCAGAAAAAAAAGCAGAAACAACATATCTTCCCTCTGGAAAATGGGCATCATCTGGTACAGAAAGATTTTGACACCAATACATACCATTCATTGCATATATTCTTCTTGAAGACCATTCATATGCAAAGCGAGCAAAATCTTTATGTTCCGAAGCAAGCTCAATACCGACAACGGAAAAATCACTATCAGTACTGATGAACACGGACATCTTTTCTATTGGATGAGAAGCTCCTGAAGTATAATCAAAGACAACATAACCTTCCGCTACAAAAGCATGTCCATGACCGTTTGAACATGCCGAAAACGAAACAAGGGAAAAAAAGAGTAATACAAAAAACCTGCAGTTCGAGGGATAACTCATGAAAAATTAAATTTAAGGTTTATAACCGTTAAATCTTCCCCACTAAACTGATTGACAATAGAATCAAACTTAACGCCAACCTTTTTACAGGCATCATCAAGATATGAAAAGTAATACAATCCCAAATCAGTACTCTCTTCACCCTCTGGCATCTGGCGGTAAAAGTCAATAAGAGACTTCTTATTAAGATTTTCCGACATTTTGCTTTCTATGTTTTCCTTTACATCTTGGGATTCATCGTTTTTATTATACAACGATATGTTCAAACTTCCTGTCTTACCAATAGAAGATGAACTTCCACCAATTTTCCAAGAAAGGAATACCAATTCATGATTGCGGACTAATTCTTCAACAATCTTTGCCCTAATTTCAGGGTCATAAATCAGAGTTTCAGAATTATCAATTCCTTTATACAGATTTCGAGCTTCCTTTTTCAAGTTCGTATTTTCATTGCTCAAGGCAAGCTCCATAATCATAACTGAAATATACTCTGGAATCTTTGATTTTTCCATGTATTCGCTCAACAGCTTTCTGATTGCAGACAAAATCTGATCAAAGCCATCTGTCTTGAAAAATTTTGTAATGATATACCAGTTCATAAGGCTGAGCCGATTCAAAAACTTTTCAGTCATAAGAAGATATACATTTTTTTCTTCTGGAGAAAAATCTTTATTCGACATAATTCCTTTCCACACAGGATCAAGAATTGTCTGTCGACTCTGCTGAATGACATTATCCCTCACGGCAAGATGATTCCTCAGCTGTTTATCAGGAATTTTTGTTTGTTCATCTATAAGTTGACTCGGATTCTGTCGGTTATGCCGTCGTATACAATCACAATGTATCAAAGCTTCGAATATTTCTTTGTCAAACTGTTTATACAAAATGGAATAAACAATAACTTTTGACAAATCCATTATTTCCTGCCTTCTGGAAACAAATTCCGGCATGGAAATTTCTATTTTGGAAATGTAATCTGTCAAAATCATGTTTTGCAAAGATGTTGGGGAAAAATGAGAAAGACTTATGCCATACTCTTCGACATTATCAGCAAGCTTAAAACGCAGCAATTTCTTTTTATGACCAATAAAATAAGATGCCCCTTCTTCCGTCAGGATTACTTTTAATGGCAAATCTAGCATAAATTTCTTTTCTGCCGCACTCATCTGAATTCCCAAATCTCCCTTTTTACGAAAATTTTGTTTTTTCCATTATATAACAACTGTCTTGCAATGTAAACAACAATAAATTATTATAAATCTATGCAAGGAAAAATGCAAAAGTTTTTTTTATCTTTTTCTTTTCTACTGATGCTGACCATGATGTTTTCAATATTCGTTCATGCAGAAAATTACAGTACAACACTATTTGCTGCTCTTAAGAATAAAGATTTTTCAATTGAAATGCAAGGTCTTACCCAATCTGATGCATCAAATTTTCCCCAAAACATCATCCTTCGAAGGACAGCAAAAACAAATACAGACACAGAAGTCATCCTGTCTTTTACACAAGAACATGTTTCGCATTGTGAAGAAGACTTCTTTTCATTTTTAGATACCATATCAACACTGTCTTTGCCTTACAACATGACAATTCTTTTGAGTGCCAATGACGAAAGTAATTTTTTTACCGCTTCAGACTATATACATCCCCATGGTACACGCATTTTTACAACAACTCTCATCGATACGAATGTTGCGTGCGCCATCGTCATTCAAGAAAAGGAATCATCCATTCATGAAATAATTTCGGGTGGCAACGGAGAAGTATCACCCTTGTGGCTCATAAAGGATTTACGGAATTCCTGTGCTCAAAACAAAGAAAAAGTGTACATTCCTAATTCAGTAGCCTTTTTGTATCGATTGAGGCTCATTGACAACAACCGAAAAGTATCAGCCTTTTTAAACCAAGCAATTCCAGCAGCAGGAATTACCCTCGGCTATTCGGCCATCGACTTTAAGATTTTGCAGGATTTTTTATTTTTGCAATCCGTAAAAATAGAACGACATGCAACAGTCACATGGGATAGACATTATTCCTATATACACATACCATTAGTAAATCTTGAACTGTGGATAAACGAAACGTTCCTTGTTTTTTGCTTCATTCTTTTTTCTTTTGTCATAATTTTTTTTATATGTTTCAGTTCTTTTTCGCGTACAAAGAAAAACATTGCCATATTAAAGGATTTATTCAGAATCTGGTACATGATTCCATTTCTGCTCGTTGCCACAGCATTTGTCCTGCAACAAACTCAATTTTTTTTCCTGACAGTTACTGAAAACCCCATTTTTTTGATTGGCTACAAAATCATATCAACCTTCATAATCTTCAATATTTTGTTTCTCTTGCAAATTCGGTTTTCTTTTAATGTTTCATCCAACGTAAGCAAATATGCAATCATCATTGTAGCAGCTGCAAACATTTTCCTTTTCTGTGGAATTGATTTGTCGTTTCTCTTTTTGTTTTTCTTTGAATTTTGCGTCTGCTACATTGCATGCAAGACAAGTACCGTCTTTTCCATTTTCATTTCATTCATGCTCATGCTGCTGCCATTTGTTCCAAGCTCCCTCAATTTCATTTCTGCAACAAACCACCAGGCAC
>JAFVDR010000228.1 GCA_017476165.1 Treponema sp.
ATTTTATTTTGTTGCATCAATAGGCTTCATGCTTGTCATGTATGCACGGAGCTTCTTTCCTACAGATTCAATCGGGTGATTGCGGATTTCATCATTTACCTGAACGAGTACCGTGTTTGGTACTGCTGTAGTCTTGATGTCCAATCCCTTGCCGATATCCTGTGTTGTAACTTTGTCCATGAATTCCTTCTGAAGGAGAGGAACACAAGCACGTGCAAACAGGTAGCATCCGTATTCCGCCGTATCAGAAATGACTTTGTTCATTTCGTACAGGCGGCGGCGGTCAATCAGGTTTGCAATGAGCGGAACTTCGTGCAGTGATTCATAGTATGCACTTTCTGGTTTGATGCCTGTACTTACCATTGTTTCAAATGCAAGTTCACATCCTGCCTTTACAAAGGCAACAAGAAGAATGCCTTTGTCAAAGTATTCCTGTTCGGTGATTTCTTCGGATGTTTCTTCTTCTACTTCGAACGGAATCTTTGCATAGCTTTCGCGCCAGTCATGAAGGTTTTTGTCTCCGTTTGCCCAGTCCTTCATCATTGTTGAACTGAATTCTCCAGAAATGATGTCGTCCATGTGCTTCTGGAACAATGGAGTCATAATCTTTTTGAGTTCCTTGCTCAATTCGTTTGCACGAATCTTTGCAGGGTTTGAAAGGCGATCCATCATATTTGTTACGCCGCCCCATTTAAGGGCTTCTGAAATGACATTCCAACCGTGCATAAGAAGCTTTACTGCATAGCCAGGCTTGATGCCATTCTGAACCATCTTGTCGTAAGACAAGATGGTTCCTGCCTGAAGCAGGCCGCAGAGGATTGTCTGTTCACCCATAAGGTCAGACTTTACTTCGGCAATGAAAGAGCTTTCAAGAACTCCAGCTGTTTCCCCACGTTCCGCACATGCAAGAGCCTTTGCAAGTGTCATGCCGCGCCCTTCTGGATCATGAGCCGGATGAACGGCAATGAGTTCTGGAACACCGAATCCGCGCAAATATTCGTTGCGGACTTCTGTTCCTGGACCTTTTGGTGCCATAAGGAATACCGTGATGTCATCGCGAATTTCTTCGCCTTCTTCAATCATGTTAAAACCGTGGCTGTACCACAGTGCAGAACCTTTTTTCATGTATTTCATGAGGTTTGTAACAACTTCATGATGCTGCTTGTCTGGAGTAAGGTTTCCTACGACATCAGCAGTTGGAAGCAACTCTTCATACGTTCCTACCTTAAAACCGTTTTCGGTGGCATTTTTCCAAGACTGTCGCTTGGACTCAATGGCTTCCTTTCTGAGGCAGTATGAAACATCCATGCCTGAGTCACGAAGGTTAAGCCCCTGGTTCAATCCCTGTGCACCGCATCCTACGATGACAATCTTCTTACCCTGAAGAGCTTTTGTTCCGTCTTTGAATTCTTCACGTGCCATCTGGCGGCAGTGACCAAGTTCCTGACGTGCAACGCGCCATGGAATAGAATTAAAATAGTTCTGACCCATTTTCTATATATCTCCTACATATATAATGTACACATGCGTGTTTTGCATAAAAATACAATTATGTGTATTATATCAGTGTTGCATTAAAAAATCTACTGCAATTTCTGCAGTATTATTTAAGTCCTGCGAAAAACAGTGATCGTATCCTTCGAGAATGTGCAGTTCGCAGTCTGCATAGATGGCCTTGTACCTTTCGCCATACGTATATGGCACCAAACGGTCTCCTGTACCGTGAATGACACAGACTTTTCCTCTGTATTTTTGTGCTGTTTCGTAGATGGGCAGCCGGAATGCAGATTTTATGTATTCCCTGCCCAAATATATGTGTTCCCGAATCTGTACCTTGGCGGGTGGATTGACGGGGTCATAGGATTTTCCCATGGTGTTGCCCCTGATGGTGTCGTCCCGAAGCACTGCTGCAGGAGCTAGAAGTACGAGTTTCTGTATGCGGCAGTTGCCTTCCAAGCCAGATAGCATGCTTGCTACAACTCCACCTTGGGAATGCCCGACAATATATATGTCTTGTACATAGTCGAGTGACTGAATATAATGCAGCACGCACCGTGCATCTTCAATCTCATTGGGAACGGTCATGTCTGAAAAATCGCCTTCGCTTTCTCCGTGTCCATTAAAATCAAAGCGCATAGTTGCACAGTTCTGCTCCAAGAGCTTGTTTGATATGGTGCTGACTATCGGGTCATTTTTGTTGCTGGCAAAACCATGCAGAATCAATGCCATTGGGTACAGCTTTCCATGTTGCATGGTGTCAGGCCTTTGTAGTATTGCAGAAAGCATTCCTTTTGAACCTGTAATTGTCAGAATGTCAGTTTTGATTTTGCTCATGAGTTCCTTCCTCTTGCCGTTCGGAGCTTTCCAGTTGTTTTTTCAGTGTAGCTTCCAGTGTGTAAATTTCTTCAACGCCAGTAACAAGAATCCCTCCCATGCCCAGCTGTAGTGGCAGTGCAAGGTCAATGTCAAAACGGTCGCCGACTGAAACGCATTCCTTGTATGTACAGCAAGTGCGTTCGATAGCCCTGTCGAGTACTTCCCGTGCAGGCTTTGACTTCATGCAAGTGTCCAGACCTATGATATCTGGCAGGAGTTCTGAAACTCCTATGGCACGGAGCGTTTGTCTTGCCGCCTGTA
>JAFVDR010000229.1 GCA_017476165.1 Treponema sp.
ACCAGCGGATACAAAACCAAAACAGAAATGACCGTAAACATCAGGAGTGAAAGCGTAGTCGCAATCGTTCCCTGTGTCTTCATGCTGTGCAATTTATGCTCTTTTACAACAGACTGTTCCATTTTATTTCTCCTTCTTGAATGTGCCGTTCAGTACAAGCTGGATAACGTTAATCAACAGGGCAATCAGCAGCAGGACAATTCCAACAGCACTGGCATAGCCCATCTGATTCTTTTCAATGCCCCGGCGGTACAAGTATCCAACGATAGTAAGACCAATATTCTTTGGAGAGCTGTTGCCACCCCACATCATGTAGCTTTCAAGGAACATGGCAAGACCTGCATAGATGCTTATGGTAAGGACATAAATGCTTGTAGGCTTGAGCAACGGAAACGTTATGAGCCAGAATTTCTGCCATTTGGAAGCACCGTCTATGTCAGCAGATTCATACAAGGAATCATCAATCCCCTGCAAGCCAGAAAGGAAATACAGCATGTTGACACCTGTCCATCTCCAGCAGCACAAAAGAATCATGGCAAACCATCCCGTACCACGCATCTTGAGCCATTTGATGGAACCATAGCCAAGAGAATGAAGAAACTGGTTTGCGGCAGAGCCGTCCAACTCGCTGAACATGAAGCCAAAGATTGTTCCAGCAACAACAACTGATGTCAATGCAGGAATATAGAGAATTGCCTTATAGACATTTTTTGCCTTCATAAAAGCACTGTTCATGATTGTCGCAAAAAGCATCGGAAAAGGAATGAGCAGTGCACAGGTAATGACCATATATATAAAACTATTCTGTATAGCCAGATAAAACGTTTTGTCCTTTAAAAGCTTAGTATAATTTTTTAATCCTATCCACTCTATCTGACCTGGAAGAATATTCTGAAAACTCATCATGATGGCACTTGCCAGAGGATACAGCCAAAACACCAGCAGACTGATAATAAAAGGAAGCACGAATACATAGGGAGCGACTTTCCAGGAATATATAAAACCCGATATTTTATTTTTCTTCATAGTAAAACCTCAAATGTTTCCCACATAACACAAACGTCTTGAAAAAAAAGGTCTGGAAATCTTTTTTGGACAAGCTTTCCAGACCTTTTCCTATTCTAGGAATCTACAGCCCCACCATGCACAGTGGAACTGCAACCCCTTTCTGATGAACACACTTCAGCAATTACTGTTCAAGGTCAATTTCATCCTGAGCTGACTGAAGTTCAGCATCTACATCTGCATTCTGTTCAAGACAATTGTTCAAGACATTAAGGTTTACCTGCTCATTGATTGTCGAGCTGATAGGTACAGCCTTGATTCCTTTGATTTCGCTCTTGATTTCATTAAGAACATCAAATGGATTTGTACGGAAGTATGCTACATATTTGTTGTTAGGATCATGAGTTACACTCTTGTCCTTCCACATGTCTGTGTTAACAGGGTCAAATCCAAGAACTTCCCAAATGCGTTTTTCACCGTCAAGCGAAAGCTTTGCATAAACAAGGAATTCTGCAGCAAGCTCCTGATGCTTAGACTGCTTTGAAACAACAGTACCAGTTCCACCAATACCGACAGAACGAGGCTGTCCCTTCTTGTATACAGGGCATGGAGCAATTGCCCATCTTCCTTTCTGATCTGGGATATAGTTAAGGAAACGGCTCATGTACCACAAGGCCTTAGGGAATGCAGCAACCTTTTCATCACCAACTGTTGCATAACCGGCTTCTGTGTCAATCTGTCCGCCCGGAGTAGGATATGCAATGCCTTCTTCGATCCATCTCTGCTGCATCTTAATCATGTCAGCAACACCTGAGATTCTAATGTCCGCATGACCACTTGCATCTGTCCAATCCTGATTGTGCTCTGCCATAGAAAGCCACAGCCAGTCTGTTCCACCGGTATCAGCACCAGTCATCTTTACGGCACCGTTTGTTGCTTCCTTAAGTTTGAGACCAGCCTTTTCAAAGTCATCCCATGTTTCAATTGTGCGGTAATCAATGCCGTACTGGGAAAGCAGAGCATCATCATAATACATGACAGTTGCACCGACATGGAAAGGAATTCCATAGTGCTTGCCGTTTGCTCCGTAAATGTCAAGACGGGACTGAACGACATTGTTCTTATATGGTTCAATGTATTTGTCCATTTCAACAAACTGTACTTCACCAAGTGTAAAGTTAGGGAACTGACCGATTTCAATATCACAAATATCAGGTGCACCCTGACCAGTCTGGTTAGCCATGATGAGCTTATTATGCATGTCTCCATATGGATATGCAGTGAAAGTCATCTGAATCTGCTTGTCCGGATGTTCTGCATTCCATTTTTCAAGCATTGCAGCATAGTGCTGGCTGTGAAGCTCTACGAACGTCCACAGTTCAAGCTTTGTGCCGTTAGCAGGTCCTACCGTTGAAATAGCATCAGGCTTAATCTCTGAACTTTCTGACTGAGAAGCACCATTATTACCTGTTGAAGCAGATTCAGTACCAGTCTTTTTTCCTCCACAACCTGTCAAAACAGAAAGCATTAAAGCAGTTACGCCACAAAGGGCAGCAACAGTTTTAAATGTCCTTTTCATAAAATATCCTCCTACTGCAAGCAATTCCTCAGCTTGCAAGATTTTATGCACGATATTCATAAATAAATATCAATAAAAATTGATTACTATTTACCTTTCTAGATATATTATATACACAGGTTTTTGCTGTTGTCAAACATTTTCTTTGATATATAACAAAAAATATTGATATTTATTTGAAATATAGCAGTTAATTACGAAATAAAAAAACTTTTATATCAACTTTTATCGCTTTAATCAGTCTGAATGACGAACGAAACAAAAAAAGGTAGAAAAACAAAACTGTTTTTCTGCCTTTTCCTTGCAAGCGTCAATATCCATCGCTCATGCTGCGGTTAATGTCGCGCTGATACAGTTCCTGATACGCAGGGCTCATCTTCTTAAGATTGTCCTTTGTTTCCTGAGGGAACGGCAAGTACCGCCAGAATATGGCACGAACCTCTTTTTCAAGCTTTTGCGTACCATTGGCCTCTTTTGTAAGCCACAGAATATAGTCATCAATGAAGAACTTCTTAAGATCTCCCTTCATTTTCTTTGACTCTATGTACTGGTAATAGTTACCGGTAAGGCCGTCAGACATCCAGTCAAACGATGCCTTTTCCTTTGCAACCTGCCAACGCAAGTCGCCAACAGCCGTGATGCAGGCTATCTTCAAATCCTTTGGGTACATCGGAATCACGATGCGTCCGCGGCTTGAAATGCGGTTGTAACGGTCAAACGGTTCCCAGCAGAAGCCGGAATCACCATACGAAGGAACAAGAAGCGTATACGGAACGATTCTGTTAGGCATATTCTTGTGAATGCGAACAAAGCAGTTGGGATCTATGGACTCAATCCAGGCAAGTTCTCGCAGCACGTTTTCGCGGAATCCCGTTCCGGCAGGCATACAATGGAAGAATTCACGAGTAAATACAGGAAACTGGTTTCCCTGTCGACCACACGTCATCTTTGCCATCTGGCGTACAGTCGTCATTTCAGACAGAATGTCTTCTGAACTGACCGTTGTTGCACTCGTACCTGACGTAGCAGAAAGATTTGCAGACAATTCATTCAGATGATTGATGTTTTCCTTTGCTTCTTCAAGATCCTTCAGGTTGGTGCAAATCTCTTTATCAAGCTTTTGAAGCGTACGCATCAAATTGCCTATTTCAGAGAATGCCTTTTTTTGAGTGTCGGAATAAGGACGATAGTGAGGAGGCTCTGTTCCGTAGATAGGATCATGCTCGCACAGCGAAAGAACCTTTTCCTTCAAGTCAAGCTCCATGTTTGCACGCTGGCTTTCCTTCATGGAAATAATGCTGTCTACACTCTGAATCTTGCCAGTATTCTTGCCAACCAAGCCCTGCAAACGCTGCTGCTCGGCACTGGCACTTCCAGAACCCTTTGTAGGAAGCTCATCAGTTGTACTCGGCTTCATCTTGCCCACGGCAATTTCCCGAATCCACTCATCCATGTAAAGGACAGGTTCTCCCGTTACATTGTCAAGAACAGCACGCGAAAAGAAGTCTTTCTGTTCAGGGCTGAACAAAGACGGCAACACAACGCCAAAGCGCATTGCAAGACGCTTGCACAACGGCATTTTAAGATTGACAACCTTAAGGGCAAGCGAACGCAGAAAGTTCCAGTACGAGGACACCATCTGCTGCCTGTAGACAGGACGATCTTTTGGATCTGTACAGTTAAGGTATTTTACAAGCAATTGATGCAAGCGCTGGGCTTCTTCACCTTCGCCTCCAAGCGTTGTCTTGTAATATGCAGGGTCATTGTAAACTGCATTCGGTGCATCTTCAAAATATTTTTCAATAGGAGCAAAGTTTCTTACGGACAAATCAACATCAGAAACGTTTGCATCTCCAATAGGAGCTTTCTTTACAGCCCGAGCCGAAGCTCCTGCCGTTGCAGCAGAAGATTCAGAAGAATCTCCTTCATCAAAATTCATAGGAAAGCTGTCATTTTCTTCCGTTTCTTCAACATCATCAAGCATTGCAGCAATTCCTTCATCAATATCACCCATGCGATTCTCCAGTTAATTCTCATTCAAACGAAATACAATTGATTCATTATAACATGCAGGTTTCATACTATCAAGGGTAGATTTTGAGCCTTAAGGAAAAGAACCAGAGCTAAAAAAACAGGCAGTTTCCGTCAAAACTGCCTGTTGCCAATATTTATTCACTCATTAACAGTAGCGATTGCATTTTCAAGGCTTTATTCGATTTATTCTTTATGTATATCTCAAAATTGTCAACATCTGAATGCAAAAGAAACTTCAAAGAAATTTCAGAATCGGAACGAAGAGCATCAAATGGGTACTGAACAGCACCTTTTGCAGAATACAAAGTTATGTCTGCCCCCTGCAAATTGTCACCACTAATTTTTACCTCGTACGAACCTTTTTGCAGATGCCAGTAAGGGCCATAGGAACTTCCACCGCCATTAAGGGTTCGAATGCCATCTCTGTCAAAACCGTTGGAAACACATACATTCCAGTCAAAACTAACATTCCTGTAAGGCTTTTGCAAAATTGAAATTTCAGAAGGATTTCTGTTCTCATATACAGTATAATACCTGCCGCCTAAATCATTCCTCAAAACAGCATTCTCACATTCAAGTGAAAGAGTTGAAGGAATTATGATGTAATCAATCTTTGATGCATTATAAAATTCCTTGCTTTCAGGCTCTCTGAATGCCATATCAGAAACCAGTGCGTTTTTGCAAAGGACATCACCTTCCCCAACAAAATACAAATTTTCGACAGCATCAAAGTACGTATCGAAATATCCATTCTCATTCGCAAGATCACCGGCTGAAACATAAAGAACATGAGCATGATTTAAATCGCCCGAAAAGAATTTGTTTAACTTATGCAATTCATTAATTATCTTTTCATCTGCAGAATACCCATCTTTAATGCTCTTTACAGAAATTACATTGCTGGCCACCAGAAGGATGCAATTCAAAAACATAAAAATTCGTAAAAAAAGAGCCGTTCCTTTTTTTTCTTTTATGAAATGCAGCAGCAACACCGCCACTATAAAGCAGAAATTGACAACGATAATATACGGGCGAAAAACAAATTCATATCCTTTATCTATTGTTGCAAACAGCTTCTGAGGAATTTTATACCATGCAAGAGTGCAAGGCAAGGAGCCAAGCCCCTTAAATGTACTGCCAATAAAAATCAGAACCAGCAGAAGCATACAATTTACATGCAAAAAATTATTGTCATCACAAAGCTGTACCTGACATGTTTTCAAGAATACAGCCATAAGCACTATCAAAACAGGGGCAACATACCGCATGTGCAATGCAGGCAAAAGGCTTCCTAAATCTTCCCTAACAGAGATGGTATAGGCTACAGTAGCTGCAATTATAAAAATGGACAACACAGAAAACAAAAGGAGATTCTGAACTTCTTTAGAACATCTCTTGTAATATATGACGGGATACACAATCGGAAAAACACAAACCGCCATAATCGATGCCGCAATATAGACAAAAAAAGAAAAAATCATATAAAAAAAATTATACGAATTTTTAATTGCAAATATTCCCATCTGATTATACGAATTGCCAAGGCCTTTAAAAACCGTCTGCTTGAATACAGCATGCAGCAATAAAAATACAATCATAAATATACAGACATTTACAATAAAAATCTTTGATAAATAAGAACAAAACGAAACTTTTACATGACGTTCATAGAAAAAATTGACAACAGGACTTGCAACAGTAAAAAGGACAACAGAAATAAAAAACGCAAGAAATATTTCTTTACATACATAACCTGCATAACAGAGAAAGTCCAGAAAAACAAACGTCCACCACTTTTGACTTCTACAGCAGTAAAGCCATAACCATACAAATGCCAAACACAAAGGCATATACAAAACTTCAGACATAAAGGTCATGGAAGTCGCCATGTCAGGCCAAAGCAAAGTAACAAAAACCAAAAGAAGAGTCCCTTTCTTTCCAAGTGCAAGCTCTTGACCTATTCCCATAACAGGAAAAACAGAAGAAGACATTATCACGCAATTAAGAAAACTCATTATCTTTATTCTTAGAAATTCATCTTTTGCCAAAAATGAAGGAGCCAAGAAAAAACTGTAAAGCACTTTCTGAAACCCTGATGCCATATTTCTAATGGACAGTCCATTTCCAAAAAAAAGACTTCTCGCCAGTCCATAATACCTAAGCTCATCAGGATAAGAATGAATTGTTTTTACAAAATTTGAAAAATAAAACCTGACAGCAACAGCACCAACAAATAATAAAAACACTAAAAAGGATGTCCTTTTACACAACTCTCTATTCATTACCTTTTCTCCAAAAAAATTTTTTTTGTTGTAAAATTCCAAATCATTACTATAGCCGTTACAATGAATTTTGCGTACATATAAAACAGGGCACAGCGTTCTACAAAAAAATACAATCCCAGTTGATTAATTCCAAGTCCAGCAAGGCTCAGCAGAAAAAAAACAAAAAAATCTTTTCGCGAACCTGCCCCATTCCTACCGACAAAAACAAACCTCATGCTGGCAATATAATTGAATATATTGGAAACAAAAAAGGCTATCGCAGCCGAAAGCAAATAGAACATTCCGACATGTTCCGTAAGAACAAAAAGCACGCCAAAATCTATCAGAAATGCAAGCCCTCCTACAATGCCAAACTTAAAAATCTGAAAAACAAGTGCCGCACTCATTTTTTTTCATTCTTTTCGTCTTGAACACGAATAAGATTCATTTCAAAATCTTGCTTTCCCTTTACAGATATGGTATGCAAGATGAGCCCCGAAAAAAAAGACTGTATGGCCGCAATCATTGTAAAGCCACATACTATCATTGTCGGAAAACGTTCTACCCGACCAGTCTTAAAGAATTCAAACAAAACAGGAACAAAGAAAAAAGAAGAAAGGGCAAGAAGCAGAAAAGCAATAATACTGAAAAACTCCAAAGGTTTGTAGATACGGAACAACCTAAATATCGTATGCAAAACTTTCATTCCATCGGAATACGTATTTAATTTAGAAATGCTACCTTCAGGACGATCCCGATATTCAATGACACAGTTTTCAACAGCCATATTTTTATCAATGGCATGTATAGTCATTTCCGTTTCAATCTCAAAGCCTTCTGAAAGGACAGGAAAAGTCTTTACAAAGGCATAACTGAATGCACGATATCCAGTCATTACATCTTTTATGTCACTTTTAAATATCGAATTTATAACTTTGCGTACAAGCACATTTCCAGCATTGTGGAAAGCCCTTTTATTTTGCTCTGAATAAGTAGAAGAAAGCCTGTCGCCAACAACCATGTCAGCATTTTGTTGAAGCACAAAATCAGCCATTTGCCGAGCTGATTCAGCAGGATAGGTATCGTCACCATCAATCAAAATATAACATTTTGCATCAATTTCACGGAACATCCGCCTAATGACGTTGCCCTTGCCTTGATGCTTTTCAAATTTTACCCCCCCCTAACACCAAACTTTTTTAGTGCAGCACAGGCAACATCAGCAGTTCCATCGGAAGAATTATTATCGTATATATAAACAGAAGCTTCTGGCAGACAACGTGCAAAATCGGCAATCACTTTTGAAACTGTTTTACTTTCATTATAACAAGGAACAAGAACCGCGATACTATCCATTTCAAACTCTTATAATTCCAATGAAATACGTTCGTAAAAGTATAGAAGATTTCCATCATTATGTCTAGTATAACATTCCCTCTACATATCATGCAGGGAAACTTCTCCTGTATGCAGCACGCGTTCCGTACCATCGGCAAGACGCACCTGCAATCCAGCATCGTCTGTAACCCCAACGGCGACAGCCTCGTAGCTGCAACCATCGTCACCAATGAGCGGCGAAACCGTTACTGTTTTTCCGGCATGCATAAAGCGAGCCTTGTAGTCACTCATAAAATCTAGCCCGCCATCCAGAATGGCATATATTTCGTGCATGCAACATGCCAGCAGTTCCGCACGCGATACACGGAACTCCGTTCCGTCAGAGCCAGAACTATTGCAGATGATGCCTCCAGCCTTGCGCCGCAATGCTTCTGGCATGGAACCATCGGTTTCAATGTTAATGCCAATACCGACAACAACACCGTCTACAGCAGAATGCTCCGCATTGAACACCCCTTCAGTCAGAATGCCGCAGACCTTCTTTCCGTGCACATAAATGTCGTTCACCCACTTAATCTGCGTCTTTACGTGATACAACGATTCTATCGCCCGGCACACACCAACAACCGAAGCCACCGTGTATGTAGCAGGCTCCGTAACGCCAGCATCAGGAACATACAGGAAACTGAAATAAATGCCCGTCTTTTCAGGAGAATAGAACACCCTGCCGACACGACCTTTCCCTGCCGTTTGCGATGCAGCAGCCACAATCATGCGGTGCATGCCCTTAAGACCATCACAACCAGCAGCCTGCACTCGCCTCATCAGTTCCGTATTCGTGCTGTCAATCACGCGGTACACTGACACAAGGTCTTTTTTCAACGAACTGTGGTTTTCATATCGTAAAAAGCACTCCCAAAACGACTGCTCGGTAAAAACATCTTCCATGCTTCTAGTTCTTTTTTCCGAGCAAGACAAACTCGTTTACGCCAGAACAGAACGCAATGCCGCTTCCCGGCTCTGACAGACACGGAAGCGTGCGGATTGCCTCCAGCACGGCATCCTTCTTTTCATGCTCCACCACAATGCACAGCATTTCTTTTTCAGGCACAATATGCATGCCAAAGAACTTGGCATCATCTTCCCGTGCCGTGCCGCGTGCATTTATGACCGTACCGCCACCAGCACCCGCTTTTCGTGCTGCTGCCATTGCATCGTCTGCATACCCCTTGTTAAGTATCACTGTTATAAGATCGCGTTCCACATCATTCGCCATACCTTCATCTCCTTGCAAAGAACCGTGCGTTACATTTCCTGCCTTCATTAGGCTGTCAGCAGCAATGCAAAACATCATTCCAAAACCCCTGCGCTCTTTTAGGCAGACATCCACAATCGCCTTGTAGATTGCACTGTGATTCTGCTCCTCGGTAAGGATATAGACAATATCCTTCATGGAATCTCCAATGCCGAGGGCGGCAACAAACGCATTGGCACTTATGCCGCGCCCCATTGCCACAGTACCGCCGAAACTGCCCGCAGCCACTGCAGCATCAGAAATCAGCTCCGCTTTGTTATGGGGAACAATGCTTACCAAAAGTCTAAAACTGCTCATTTACTCTCCTTTTTTGTCTTTATTTTAAATATCAAGCCAAGCATCTGAATTGCAATCAAGGGAGTCATTGCAACCAGGGCAATGACACCAAAAGCATCCGTAGCAGCACTGGCAACACCACCGTTTCCGCCGACAGCAGCAGCGGCTCCAAGTGTAAAGGACAAAATGAACGTACTGGTCATAGGACCAGAGGCAACACCGCCAGAGTCAAAAGCAATGCCCACAAACAGCGGAGGACAGAACAGCGAAAGAACCAGAGCCAGCGCATAGCCAGGAACAAGAACATACCACAGGCTAAACCCGTACATAATCCTAAGCATGCTCAACCCAATAGAAATAGCAACACCACTGGACAGGGCAAACAACATGGCCTTGCGCCGTATCGTGCCACCGCTCACCTGTTCTACCTGTTCAGTCAAAACCCAAACAGCAGGTTCTGCACAGACAACGACAGCTCCAAATACAACCCCTGTAAGCGTAAGCAATGCAATCCACACTCCTCCAGTTTCACAAGCCCTCATGCCCAAGACAAGCCCCAGCTTTTGACCGGCAGGCATAAAACCACCGTTTACGCCCGTAAGGAAAATGACAAGCCCCACAAAGCTGTATGCCAAACCTTTCAGCACACGGCGAAACTGCACAGGAGGCATTTTCAAAAGAAAAAACTGAAAAGCAGCAAACATAACGACAAGCTGCAGCAATGCCATGCTTACTTCCTTTATTTCTTCGGGGAACAGCTCAACAAAAACCGAAAGATTAAACCCCTCCAACGCAGCAGGAACTTCTTCAAGCACATCCGATGCACGAGAGGCAGTTTCAGAAGCCTCTGCACCAGAAAAACCGTTCATGCACTTCAAGATAATGCCGTACACGCAGACGGCGGCAACAGGACCGACAGAAGCAATGCCAGTCAATCCAAAGGAATCGTCAGAACTATCAGCATGGGCACTTCCATGCTGTCCCTTGGAACGAACCGCAGCAACACCAACG